>JAAYZI010000175.1 GCA_012514925.1 Deltaproteobacteria bacterium
CATGAATATTACTTTCTCCGGAGAAAGTGAAATTTTACCGCCCAGGCTGAAAACAAAATTGCTTAAGCAATTCCACGCGTGAACGGATACCGGATACATATATGGGACAGAAATTCGGATATTTCAGCAGGTTAGATTCTCTTGCCTATGCCACGGCAACGATCTTCCAGCTTGTCCAATTCCGGCTCTAACTCGCTTTTAATCGTCTCTCCTAAGGCCCACCAAGATTGGTAAAGCTGCTGCTGGCAAATGCGTTTGCAAATGTCGCTAATAACGCCGACATGCTCATCAATGCGAAAAAGCTCCCGCTCCTGAGGCGGTAGTAATTCTATTATGCTGGCATACCACTGGAAGAAAGCTTGCAAAGTATTAACGGCACCAATCATATTCTGATTGCCGTTCTGCATATTCCCCTCTTGGAAGCATTTTCTCGCCTCGCGAAATGAGAGATAACAGTTACGAACAACATCGGCTGCAAGCTTTAAACGTGAGTGCGCAAACTCATGAGGCAGGCCAGTCTCTATCTCTAAAATCGAAGTCGCAAATTGTCCGGTACTAGCGTTCCAGTCAGCATCACTGAGCTCACGTCCATCAAGCGTGATCGACGTAATCATGTGCTCTGGATCGATCATACTCTTAAGAAGTTCAATCACTTCCCCCATGTTGGAAAGCCCTTCAGCTCTGGTGCCCGCATCCTGTCCATTAACCGTAATCGCCCGCATAAGACCCCCTTCAGGAAATCATTCGATAATAACCAGCCAACATTTTACAACGTTCTTCCAGCCGTTGATAATTGCCTCCCATTTGGGATGCAAGCGAAAGCGCCTCAGTTCCAACAATGTTCTCTTTGGCGAACAAAAACATGCGCGTGACCGGATTAAGAGGGGCATAATGAAAGCCGGTTTGCTCAATCTCGCGATCTAATTCAGAAAGTCGCTTATTAACGTCTCTTAGCGCCGTAGTTGAAGAGTACGGGTCTCCTACTAGCTGAGTGAGATTCTGAATCAATTTAATCCCTTCCTGCGCCTGCGCCAACACCTGGTCCAGCCCCTCAAACATCAACTTTTCATCATCTGATAACACCTCTAAAGGAGAATCAGCCGCCTCCGACATTGGCACCTCGTATCCGGCCAGGTCTTTTAACCATACCTTGCGATAAGCATTCCTAACCTTGCGCCAACGGTCGAAACGCTGGGAATTTAGCGCCTCAAAGTTGCAGAAACCGTACTGATCAAAGCATGACCGATAGACGATAATTTTAGCGGGATCTGCAAAATCATCTGACAGCTCTCGGATGTCCTTCTCCACGCGCTTCATCACCAGCTCCGCCAAAAATTCAGGGTCGATCTGATCGTGGCAATCGGGACGGCTGCAGGGCTTATTTGGATTACATGGCGCGCAGCTCAGCACCGGCTGCAACACCAAATTACCTTCGCTGTACGGTCCCGTTTCAAAACCATAGGCTGAAGCCAAAAACATCGAAACCACCGGAGTGCCGGCAGCCACCGCTATATGCATGGGCCCGGTATCCCCGGTTACCAACACAGCGCTCATTTTAAGCAGCGCGGCTAGCTGCGGAATATTCGTCCTTCCGGCTGCCACAAACACATTTGGAGAGTTCACGCCGGAGGCGATCGGCTCAATGATGCGCATCTCTTTCTTGGTGCCGGTTAAAATCACACGCGCCTGGTAGCGATCTATCAAAATTCTAACGAGCTTTACAAAACGTTCGGTTGCCCATTGGCGCTTTCCCTGGCTGGCACCGGCCTGAACCGCGATAAGCGGACCGGTATTAGTAAATCCGGCTTCTCGCACCAGGCCTTCGCAATATTTCGTGGCGTCAGGATCGATATTAATCAGCAGCTTCTTAGGGTGCTGCTCTGTATCCGAGGAACAACGAAAAACATCCACTAAATTAATTGAATTAAACTGTCTATTTTGATGGAAGACCGAAGTAGCAAAAAGCTTGGCCCAATCCGATTCAATTACGCGGTAACCCTCTTCGTCAGCAGTCCAGCCACCATGACGCTTTACCCCAATCAAACTGAGCAGCAGCGCGGTATAGGCCGAAGACGACATGTTAAGGCAGTAATCAAAACCCCTCGACTTCAAGTCCTCCACCACCTCTCCTACATAGGTATATGCGTCAATTATGCCCTCGCTGCCACTCGCCAGCGAGCGCACAGTCATGCCGAGGTCTAAAGCTACAACATCATCAATGTGCGGCAACCAATCGCAAATGGCCGAAAACTGTTTCTCCACCAAAACTGTCACCTTGCAGTCTGGATTCTCCATCTTAATACCCGCAATGGTAGGGGTAGCTTGGAGCATGTCGCCCAGACGTGTGATATTGACCATGAGCACATTATTTTTCTTTATGTATTTACGACGCATTCCCATGATTAACCCACCACCTCTTCACGCTTCATGCGTATAATCTGCTTCGAAATATGGAAGAGAAAAAGCAGCTTCTGCTCGGTCTCGCTAAGAGATCCCTTGCCAGTTACGATATCGCTCACCAAAGCATCCAAGCCCGGCTCCTCACCGCGACGGTACGCAGCCTCACAGCGCGCATGCAGCTCCGGAAAACGCTTAGATCTGGAGAGGATGCGCGCCCAAGGACTCTCACTTTCACGCCGCTTAAGATGCTCCATCCGGGAGCTATAAATCACACTCAGCATCTCCTTTAGGCGCTGCTCATAAGTGTGACGCCGCAGGGCAGTCTCCCGCCCATGCCTGGCAATCTGTAGGCGCTCCTGGTCGTGCTCTCGGTAGTAACGAATGCGTTCCTTCAACTCCTCAGTGTTCTCAAAAGTCACCAGGTCTTTGCCGGTCTCGAAAAGCTCGGGAAGTAAAGTGCGCGGGTCCACTAATTGAAAAGCACCACAGCTTGCCAGCTCAAAGGTGCGCGGATTCACAAAGTCTCCTCCAATTTCAACCCCATCCCGTTCAGTCGAAGAGTGCAAATTTAGATTAATCTTGCTGGCATTGAAGATCTTGATGTACTCCTCAGGGGTAAGGCGGCGCCCTTTTTCCTGCACCAGCCGATCAAAAGGACGGCACTCCGGCCATTCCGTACCCCAAATCTTAAAAGGAAGATTGGCCAGCGCCGCAAACATCTGCTGACGATTATGGTATCCCGCCCCCACAAACGAAACCTCAGAGCCCCAACGAGACTGCTCCTCCACCGAAAGATGGAGTGGTTGATGCAAGTATGGGTCACAAGCCGTCGGCAGATAATGGACTTCATTGCAGCCAGCTTTCTTAATCGCCTCAATACACTCGTCCCGCTGAATTGTAAAAATAAAATCATAGTAAGGTGCTAGAACCTTCCAGGTCTGAAAACGGTGATAGTCTTCGACAAACCAAAGCACGGTGACGATTCCGCGCTTTCTAAGTTCAGTCAGGGTAGCCGCGCACAGCGGTGCCTGTGCCATACAAATTAAAATGTCGATCGGCTTTTCGGTGACTGAGTCTAATACCAACCTCGACAGCATCTCCACGTAATAACCTTGGGCATTGGATTTAAGGATGTCGTTATTCAGAAATTTCTGAACCGCAAAAAAACCGGGGCCAAAATCGCTCACATCCAACATGCGCACACGCTGGCCTAACAACGCTAAGGCACGCGTACAGTAACTCGTAATCGGTAGTGAGCCTCCGTGGATGGGACCCAGCACCCCAATCTGCGGATGCAGCGCCGTGAGGCCGCGCACCCCATAGCATCGAGAACGTACCTGCCTGCAAAAATCCGAAGCGAGGCTTTGGGTTTGCGCGCGCAGCGCAAGCTCAGTGTCCTCATCAAAACATTCTGGCACTTTATCGCTTCCAACACTTAGAACCTTAAGTCGCCTCAGACAATTGCCAAGATCCCTTTGTTCCAAAGCCGCGCGCAGCACCGCCACACTAGGCTCGATCACTGAGATTTCCAGATGACTCTGCTGAAGGAGCGCTTCAACATGATAACCAGCTCCAAAACCAAATACGACTATATGTTTGCAGGTACTGAAACGTTCTTCTCTCAGTAGCCGCTCAGCCCAAACCCACGCAGCATTAACCGGCTTATCGGCATGGTCGAGGCAGAGCCCGTCTAAAAAGATCACCGCACCGTCCGCGCTCTGACGCACTTCCAGAGCTGCGCCTGTCGATGCCGGCCTTTCCAACTGAGCGGCGGTCTCCGCAAAACGCTCCCGTACAACCGCAAAATTTGGACCCCAATACGGACCGGTGCCGACAGACACGTCGACCACCTGCGCGGTCGCCTCTTGCCGGGAGTCCTTCTTCCCAACCTCCTTAATCAGACGGTCCATTAGGTCACGCACATCTGTGGAAATGGTCTTGCTGAAGCTCACGGCGTACTCAAGAGTGGCTAAAGCGCGCGCAGCGGATCCCTCTTCCTCAAGCGCCTTGGCGTGGTTGAGCATCATCCAGTACTCCAGTTCGGCTTGGTCCGCCTCCTCTCCCTGGTCGGTCTCTCTAGCCGGAAGCAACGTCTGGGTGATCTCTTCAAGCTGAAGCGGTGGGCGTTCCTCCTTCTGCAAAGTAACAATTACGGCCTGCATGTTTAGACCTGCAACCGAAACTTCCGAGGGCAAAACCAGCTCTTCGATTCGCTCCACACGAAACCCAGCCATGCCTGCGGCCTCTGTAAAACAATCCTGCTGATAACAGCGCGGACTAAGCGTATCGTTTTCAGGAACATTCTGCTCTTTGCCAAAATGGAGTTGTAGCCGCGCTATGCCCTGCGCCTTCAAAACCCGCCACATCTCCAACAGATAATTAGCAAGTACCGTGGACGGTACGCGTGTCAGAGTCGCAAAACTGTACACCAGGTCCACACTCTCACTTGCAACCGGCTGCAAGTCGATGCCATTGCCGCAAAGTAGCTCTAATCTCTCGCCAACGGGCAACAAGGCACGTGCCTTCTCAAGAGCCACTACGGACACATCCAAACCAATTAACTTTTCATAACACTCCAAAGCCGGCTTAAGCAGGCGTCCCACTCCGCATCCAATTTCTAACACAGTTTGAATACCGCACTCTTTCAACCCTGAAGATAGAATTTTAAAATCACGCACACCGCTGGCCCACATCGCCTCTTCATTCTGCCAGCCACCACTCATCCAGAAGAGATGGTCGTGCATTACCCGCCGATCCCAGTCGACGCGCATCTGCTGCGCGATTTTCTTTAGATCCTGCATTCCGCCCACAATTAAAAAATCCGCCACCTTAGGACAAAGCGCTCCCCTTGCTTTCACCAAAAAGATGGCTAGAGATAGGATGCTGGACGCAAAAGGGAAGCAGCAGAATCTTTTGAAGACTGTTACTGGATGCAACCAGTACAGTGTCTATCATATTGAATACTAACTGGTATAGCTTAGAAGTGCAGCTACAATGAAATCTGCACCCGCTTTACGGCCTCTCCCACGGCACCGGCATGGTCATCAGACTGCAAGCTACGCTTCTCGCTTTCGATAATCTGCTTGTAAGCGCCGTAAATTATATCAATTAGGCCGATCACTTTACTAACCCGCTGTGGATCGCGATGAAGGTTGGCCTCAGTCAGATAAAAGAGCATGAAATCGTAGAGTCTGTCCAAATCGCGGGCGATGGCGCCTCCCCTCTCAAAATCGAGAGTATTCATCAACTCAGCGATTATGGCCTGGCCTTTACTTAAAAAACGGCAGAATTTTGGAATATCGTTCTCTTCCAATCCTAACCTAGCCTGTTTCAGGAATTTTATGGCACCTTCATACATCATCAGTAGAAGGCGACCACGATCAGTGGTCGTTACTTGAACACTTTTATAAGCCGAATGGGCATTTTTCCCGTACATGGGCCCTCGCTAAGAAAATTAAGCCTCTCGCATTTTCCAAGAACGTCAAACAAATACTCGTCGGTTCTGATTGCCGTTCTTTCGGGGAGTATGTTCCTCCGCCCTGTTTGATGGTATCGGTCCTACCTCATTCAATCTTGAGCAAAAAATTTCAGGAAGCATTGTAACCGTTCACACAGGACCAAGTTCCATCTCAAGCTTACTCGATATCCGTCCACATGAATATTACTTTCTCCGGAGAAAGTGGAATTAACTCCGCGTTATTGTTAAGGCCAAAACAAATTTGCATGGTTAATTCCACGCGTAAGCGGTTACCGGATACCCGGTTACCTTTAAATCTAACGTTTTAATGGGTTAAGGCGATCCCCCACAACTGTGATTAGGACACAGCAGAATAAGTAACCGTTTACGTAAATATTACTTTCTCTGGAGAAAGTGAAG
>JAAYZI010000176.1 GCA_012514925.1 Deltaproteobacteria bacterium
GGATCTTCGAGCCAGAACTAAGCTTTCTTCCGCAGAGAGGTTCAGCTTAATTCGGGATCTGCTCTATGCGGCGGTATTGGGGGTTATACTTCTGTCATTTGGATTTTTGTTCGTTCGGAGCCGGAAGGTAACTCCGCCCCGAATAAATCTTGATAGGTTGGCAGCACAAATCGAGGAAGAAGAGGCTGCAAAAGAAAGTGCCAGACTGGCGGAGGCTGCTAGTCAGGCAACCCTTTTAAACGCGCGCCTAAAAACCCCGCAATACTCCATGGATGCGGATTTTACCCTAAAAGGCGGCAAGCTTGAATCTCTCCTCCTGACGCTGACTACCCCCCAACCTCCGGAGCCAAGTGATGTGCAGCTTGCGGAGGGCAAATTTGCCCAAGCTTGGCTCGAAAAGCTGGTAGTCGACCAGATGCATTTGACACACAAGCCTAAAGCCGAATTTCTAGCCAGCGGCAATGCAAAGCTTTTTATAAAATCGCATAAAGGCCCTGAACGTGTTGTGGCAAAAGCGGTGATAACCGGAGGCTATACGGCTGAACCAGCGGTGCTTACAGCCAAAGTCCTAATCAACCGAGGATTTAAAGAACTGCCAAAAAACACAACCTTTCTCTTTGAAACGCTCCCCAACGGAGATTACCGGTTTTTCTGCTCTCTAAGCTTAAATGCTAGATAAGACCAGGTAAGAGAAGCTGTTCCTACCAGCCTCGACAGACCGGGCCTATACGCGCTATTCTTAGTTGCGCTTATCGAGCAGTACGACATTAAACTGCGATATTAAACTGCGATATGAACTCTTTCCAGTGTTTGCTTATGAAGCTGCCCGCGATTACTTTCTTACTGACACTCTGCCTGGCTTGGTCGACGGCTAGGGCCCAAGAAGTCATCGACAGCGTAGTGGCCAGCGTAGATGGTGAGCCCATAACCTTACTTGAGCTTTGCAACTACTTACGCCCACCACGCCGACTTACTTTGCAAGAAGCCGCCGCCAGCAAAGAAGCGCGACAAGCCTTAGACTCCATCATTAGAGACAGATTAATTGCAATTGAAGCCGCGACGAGACGCGTCTCTATTTCAGACGAGGAAGTGCAAGCAGTGGTCGAACGGGTGGCTTCGCGTAACAACCTCACACGCGGTGAGTTTGAAGAAGCGCTGCGCAACGAAAACAACACCATCGAAAATTTCAAAGTTCAGATAAAGAATGAGCTGTTAAGACAGAAGCTGGCGGCCAGCTTGGCGGCAGGCGGTGTAAACATCTCCGACCAGGAAGCTGATGAATACATCAAAGATCACCCGCAGCTTTTCGGTGGAGGCGGCGAAGTAGAACTTCAACAGATATTTGTCAGCACCGGCATTAGAAGTGCCGAACAGGCTGCGGAATTAATTAACAAAGCCTTAGAGCAGATAAAGCAAAGCGGTGACTTCGCCGCTGCCGCTCGCAAATTTTCCGAGTCCCCTGAAGCCTCTGAAGGTGGATCGCTCGGGAGCCTGGCAGAGTCAGAGCTCAACCCACTCATCTTTAACAGCATCCTGCACCTCAAGCAGGGAGATCTTAGCGCCATCACACAATCATCGGCTGGACTGCACGTTTTCAAGGTCGTACGCCGCGAGCAAGCCGGGAAGCTTAACTTGGACGAGCACCGTGAAGAAGCGCGCGAGGCGTTGCGCCGAGAAAAATTAGAGGACCTTTTAAAGGGCTACTTTGGACCTAATCTCTACAAACAACACGCAGTTGATATGAAGTGGTAACTTTTGCTCCGGGATTTGGTCGAGGCCGCCTTTACCCAAACGGCCCGGAATGCTACAGTTTACAGACAAATTTAGCATTTTTCGCATTATGATAAATCCTCAGATTTTTAGAGAATACGATATCCGCGGCGTGGTAGGGCGGGACTTAAATGAAGAGTTGGCCTACATGCTGGGCAGGGCTTACGCCTCTTTGGCCAAAGACTCAAGCAAACAGAACATCGCCATCGGTTACGATGTGCGACACACCTCCGAGCCTTACGCTGAAGCGGTGGCACGGGGATTGTCTGAAGAAGGCGTGGATTGCACAATCATCGGTCGCTGCCCTTCGCCACAACTCTACTGGACCCTTTATAACAAAGACTTCGGCGGGGGCATTCAGATCACGGGAAGCCACAACCCACCTGACATGAATGGGTTTAAGCTTTGCTTAGGAACCCACACACTTTCCGGGGCTCAAATCCAAGACCTCAAAACTCGCATCGGAAAGATTGGTCCCAACACTACCGGTCAAGGCCAAATTCACAGGAAGGACTTCACTCAAGAGTACATTCAAGACTTGATCTCAAAGGTGAAACCACACATGGGTTCGCGCAAAGTCAAAGTCGTAGTTGACGCTGGAAATGGAGCAGCGGGTGAAGCAGGGCCACAAGTGCTGCGAGGGTTGGGCGTGGAAGTGCATGAGCTTTTTTGCGAACCAGACGGCGACTTTCCCAACCACCACCCGGATCCGACCGTCATGGAAAACTTGCGGGAGCTTAGCGCAAAAGTCAGGGCCACCGGTTCTGATTTTGGCATCGGTTGGGACGGCGATGGCGACCGTATCGGAGTAGTAGATCAAAACGGCCAAGTTATTTTTGGAGACATGCTGTTAGTGATATACGCCCGCTCGGTTTTGGCTGATGTGCGCGGTGCTACGGTGATCGGAGATGTTAAGTGCTCCTCTCGCCTTTTTCAAGAAATAGAGAAAGCAGGGGGCAAACCCTTGATGTGGAAAACAGGCCATTCCCTGATTAAAAACAAGATGCGCGAAATCGGGGCCGAGCTGGCTGGAGAAATGAGCGGTCATATATTTTTCAAGCACCGCTTCTACGGCTTTGATGATGCGATATACTGTGCCGCGCGCCTGGCTGAGATCGTAAGTTGTTCGGAGGGGCCGATTTCTAATCTGCTGGCTGATCTGCCACCGGCTTTTGCTACCCCTGAAATAAGAGTAGATTGCCCGGAAGAGTTGAAATTTCAGGTGGCCACAACAGCCCAAACCCTCTTTCCTGAGTACAAGGTTGAAACACTCGACGGAGTGCGCATTGATTTCGAACACGGTTGGGGTTTGGTGCGAGCCTCTAATACTCAACCAATCCTGGTGATGCGCTTCGAAGCCGACAGTGAGGAGCGTCTCAAAGCGTATCAAGACTTAGTAACCGCACGCATTGAAAAGACGCTTAACGATCTAAAATCTAAATGAACGCCTAGGCCGCCCGCAGAGCCAATGAAGGGCCATATTGAAATAATCGGGGCAACCACAAACAATCTTAAAAACCTCAGCCTGCGCATTCCTAAACATGCCCTGACGGTGCTATGCGGTCCTTCCGGCGCAGGCAAAACTTCTTTGGCGATTGATACTTTGGCGGCTGAAGGGAACCGGCGGCTGGAAGCCTTGGCGCAATTAAGCAGGGGAAATACTTCGCGGCCAAGAACCGTTAGTATCTCCAATCTGCCCATGACGCTGGCCATGAAGCGCAAACTCCATTTAAAAAACCGTCACAACGTCCTAAGCTTTTTAGGGCTGGATGCTCTGCTCTACCAACTCTTTATGGCCTGTGGTAAACGTCCCTGCCCGCTTTGTGGAGCAGAAATTAGATCATGGTCGTTGCAGGAAATGACAACTGCAATCTTGGAGAGCTTCTCTAAGAGGCGCGCCGAGGTCCTAGCCGTAATAACGCACCCTTCAGCGACGGAGGTCTCTCCAGAAGAAGCCTTAAACTTAATTTTAGATGCGGGTTATGCCAAGGCCTATATAGGGGACCGGGTCTTTGATTTGAACAGGGAATTTGAGGCGGCCCTATCTCTCTGTCAGCATCATCCGCAACAAATTTCAATCGAGGCAGTAATTGATAATTTTCAGATCGACCAATCCAACCGCTCGCGCTTGACTGAAGCCTTGCGCTTTGCCGAACGGCTCCAAAAACAAGGGATCTCTATCCGCGCCACCCCTGCAGCGCCTCAATATTTTTCTCAGAGCGGAGTATGCCAAGGTTGCGGACGGCAGTCTTTTGGAATTACAGCCCGGCACTTTGGCCTGCGGGCAGGAACTACTGCAGACTTAATCCCACCACAACAAGCAGAGCTGCTTTCAATTAAGATCGGAACTCAAGACCTTGGAACTATCCTGACATTCTCCATGGAAGATTTTGGGAAATACCTTAACACTCTACAGATTGGTTCCTCTTATCTTCCGGCTTTTCAAGCTGCGCGGCGTATCATCGCCCTAAGCGCCCAGCTTGGGCTTGGGCACCTAGGCCTGATGCGTCCGGTCAGCACCCTCTCACTTGGCGAAACAACCAGGCTTAGACTGTCAAAGCAGTTCCAGGAGCCGATGCAGGGTTTGCTTTATATCTTGGACGAACCCACGCTGGGGCTACATCCTCATGATGTATCTTGTCTGTTGGAAACGCTTAGGAACCTGCGGGACCAAGGCAACTCAGTCTTAGCGGTTGAACATCACCCTGGCATTGTCTCAAATGCTGACTATCTAATTGAATTGGGGCCGGGCGCCGGACGCGATGGGGGGTCCTTGGTGAGATGCGGCCCAATCTCAGAGGCCCCAACAATTTCAAGCGAACTCCCGCCCCCTTGGCAGATCTCAAAGTGCAGGCATTTTGAAAATTATGTGAGGCTTGAAGGTGCTTGCTTGCACAACCTAAAACACATTAAAGCAAACTTGCCGCTAGAAGCGCTTAGCTGTGTCAGTGGAGTGTCTGGTTCGGGGAAAAGCAGCTTGGTGATGGGCACGCTGGCGCCTGCCGCCGATCTAGCGCGACGTAAGAGGGGAGACGTTCCCGCCGCGGAATATCAAAAGCTAGCGCTTAAATCATTTTCACTTGATCAGCCTGTCTCCGGCGTAGTCACTAATACACTTGGCGAGCAGACCATAACCCAGACCGCACTGGTTGCAACTTACTGCGGCGTTTTCGACTTTATTAGAGAAGCTTTCGCCGGCACTTTGATGGCTCGGATGCAGGGTTACACCGCTTCTCATTTCGCACTTTCGCACGGAAAGCACGACCGCACCCCAGGGTTCTGTAAAAAATGTCGCGGTTTGGGAGTTGAGATATTTGACTCTCAAAGCGGCGAGCAGCAAAGCCAGACCTGCCCCGAGTGTCACGGCTTACGTTTCAACAAGGAGCTTCTAAAAGTAAAATACAAGCAGCTTTCTATTTCGGAGTTTCTTTCGCTGTGCGTAGATGAAGCGCTTAGTAAGCTTGAGCATATCACGCAGGCGCGCGCCTGCCTGCAAGCCTTGACGCGCCTTGGGCTGGGGTATCTTAATCTAGGACAACCGCTTTGCACCCTTAGCAGCGGAGAGTTGCAACGTTTACGATTAGCCGTAGCTCTAAAACCACGCCGGGGAAGCACCTTGTATCTTCTAGACGAGCCCAGTGCGGGACTAACACCGTCGGAAACGCGACACTTAGCTGAGGTTCTTCATCAGATCCGTTCGGAAGGGCACACAATCATCGCGATTGAACATAACTTGGAGCTAATCGGCCGGGCTGATTACATCCTTGATTTAGGTCCAGGTGCCGGACCATACGGAGGAGAAATTGTGTTTCAGGGCACCCCCGCCCAACTTTGCGCCTGTCAAACCTCGCTAACGGGCCAAGCTTTGAAGTCACACTTCAGCGCTGTCAGCATCTGTGATATTATCGGAACTCAGGTCACCATCCAACCTAATTGAATATCCAGGCCAGCCAGAGAGCCGCCCATATTTATTTGGTTGGATGCTTTAGCTTCTCAGAATCATCATCGGTCCCCGACAGCAGACCAACCGGCACTTCCATCGACAAGCGGCCCTGAATAAAGACCACTGGCAAGGGACCATTTTCTACATAGGCATAATCCTGATTCGTCTCCTGAAACTTGGAGACCAACCAACAGAAATCGGGATCCTCAAGCTCGTACGAAAAAATGGGCCTACCCATGAACTCCTCCTTACCATTTCCAGCACACTACCGAAGCCTCCGCCCCGGCCCTGGCGTCACACTACGCCTAAGTAAGGGTGTCGACCCTTAAGCGGTCGAACTTTAGAGGTCAGAGCCTTTATTTTTTACAAGGTTAAATCCGCGAGGCTGCAATACTTTGAAATTCTTAGGTATCCCTCTTTACTTAGGTTGAGCGTGGCTCTATATATATGGCGCAGAAGTGTCAGGTGGTTAATGGGCCATTCGATTAGAAATACAGTTCTTCCCAGGATTTACGGTAGAAGCGAGCATATCGTATCTCGTAAGAATATAGATCCGGATGCCCTAAAAATCATTCATCGGCTCAGCCGTAATGGGTATAAAGCTTACCTCGTAGGCGGCGGGGTTCGGGACCTGCTTCTTGACAAAAAACCGAAGGATTTCGACATCGCCACTGATGCCCGCCCCTTTCGGGTCAAAGCCCTGTTTCGCAACTGTCGCATCATAGGTCGGCGCTTTAAACTTGCGCATGTGTATTTTGCCGGCGGGAAAATCATTGAGGTCTCGACTTTCCGTGACTCAAATCATGCCGCCGAAGAAGATGAAAACGGAGTCCATCCTGATGAGCCGATCAGAAGCGACAACGTGTACGGCACCGAAGAAACCGACGCCTTGCGCCGCGACATCACGATCAATGCGCTCTTCTACGATCTATCCAACTTTTCAATCATAGACTATGTCGGCGGCATGCAGGATCTACAAGACCGGCGGGTGCGAGTGATCGGAGACCCACAAAGCCGTTTCATCGAAGATCCAGTGCGCCTCTTACGCGTCGTAAGATATGCAGCCAAAGCCGATTTTTCGATTGACCCTCAGTGCAAAAAGGCGATTTTGAAAAACCATGACTTGATCCTCAAAAGCTCAAGCATGCGTTTATATGAAGAGCTTAGAAAAGATCTTTGCTCCGGCTATTGCAGCAAAACCTTGCCCTTGCTTTATAAATACCAACTACTGCAGCACTTGTTGCCGGAGCTGTCTCATCAAGACATGCTTGCGCCGCAAAGCCCCTACGTCGCCTGTTTAAAGCACGCAGATACAGTTGTAGCTAACCACCCCGAAACCGCCATGACCCCGATGCTCTGTCTCCTGGGGCTTTTCATGTTGCATTCTGATCCATCTACCTTAGATTTTACCCAGCACTTCAGCGAACAAGACGAGGTCTATGAGTTCTCCAACGAGATCTTTAAAAAGTTAGCGGTACCACGCAAAGAGCGCGAGCGCATTTGCGGAACGCTGACACTGTGGCTCAAGATTTTGACGACCCCCACCGAGAAACTAAAACCAAGCACTCTGATAAGAAACGAAAATTATCAGGTTCTTTTGACACTGCTTGAATTAATTAACCGGTCTGGTCGGCAACAAACCCTGCTTGACTTTTTGACGGCGCTGCCAAAAAGGCGCGATAGCGGCCGCGGCCAAAGCAAATCCCGGCGCAAGCGGAGTTCAAACACTCGCCGTGGCGCTGGTTGGCGTTCACCCATGCCGAGGAGAAGAGCGTGAAGGAGAACCAGTTCCTGCTCTTTCTCAAGGCTACCGGCCAAACCTACCTTCGCTGTGCCGCTAAGGCGACGCAAGGATTGCGCCGCAACTGGACGCTAATTATCGCGGCTTTAGCGGCCTATCTGCTCGTGATTCTAGCCTCCAAGCTGCTAGCACCATGGGGCTTCGCGGGGGGGATTATGCTCGGGCTGATTTCGATCATGTTGCTTTCAATGTACTTTGGCTGGATCGTGGAGACTGTCCAGGGCCGCCGCTTAAGCTGGCAGGATTTTGTGCGCTTTGAGATGGGGCTATTTTCAGACACACTTAGCGTGGCATTCCTGCTTTTCATAATCACTTGGCCATTTCAAATAA
>JAAYZI010000177.1 GCA_012514925.1 Deltaproteobacteria bacterium
AATCACTTTCTCTGGAGAAAGTGAAAGCGAAGCCGCCTCGCATCTGGACTTACGAAAGTGCACCGCCGCAATTTACAGCGCTGCAATTTATACCGCCGCTATTTACAGCGCTGCCATTTGCAATTTGAAGCGCCTCTTTACTTTCGTCACGCCAAATCACTTTCTCTGGAGAAAGTGAAAGCGAAGCCGCCTCGCATCTGGACTTACGAAAGTGCAGCGCCGCAATTTACAGCGCTGCAGAAGCTGGGCTTAATGTTTATGTGAACGGATACAGAAATTTTTTCTGGAATCACCTAACCGGATTTAGAAAGTCCCAGTTGGATCTTGCTCGGAGATAATAACGTATCCGGTGCTTCCGTTCTCGCCTGCCGCAGGTGTCCCAGCGCTGTTTACGGCGCCGCCGTCTCCGCCATTTCCGCCGCAGGCACCGCCGCTTCCGCCTCCTGCTCGCAGCATATCTGAAACGCTTCCTGATGCTCCGGGAGCGCCAGCTAATCCGCCCACTGCTGTCGCGTATCCGTCATTATCAACCATGGGAGCGATTAGATGTAAAACGCCTCCGCCCCCGCCTCCGCTTGCGCCTTGGTCGGAGTCAGAGGCGGCACCGTCTCCGCCATCTGCGCTGATGGTTCCAGTGCTAGAGTTTGTAACAGAAGTGCGTGAGGCCAAAATAAGCACTCCCCCTCCTCCGCCTCCGCCTGCTAGCGGCGAGTCGGCCCCATCCGCACTGATGGAACCATTGTTCGTAATCGGGCCGTCACACAGGATTACCAAAGAACCGCCGCCGCTTCCGGCTTCGCAGTTATCGGGGTCCGCGCAGCCGCCTCCTCCGCCCGCGTTGGGACCAACAAAGCGCAGTGCGCGCGCTGCCACCTCAGTCATGCCTCGACCGCCCCGTCCTCCGGTGCGGGATGCCGTATTGTTTCCCAGCTCTGAAGCTGCTGCTGCCTGAGTTGAGATGCCGCTGTGGGCGCCGGCGGACATCTCTTCAATTGTGGAGGCATCTGCTCCACTGCGAACGCCTCCCGCCGCGCCGGTCTCAACTTGAATTGTGCCGTTATTGGTAAAGCTGCCGGTACAGCGAATAACAGTTCCGCTTGGAACGGTAAGAGTCGCGCCGCTATGCACTGCAAAATCATTATATTGCATATTAGCGTCAGCAAGAGTGCCGCCGGAAGTCACGGTCTTGTTACCGGCCGAGCCGTCTCCGTAGATTTTACTTCGCCCTTCGGCTCCGACGGGACCTGCCGGGCCGATCAGAGCCGAGGTGTTAATTATCTCAAGAAAGCCGCGGGGGCACTTAGCCGTGCCGGGCATGATACGTCGAAAAATGTTTACCCTTTTACCTGCAGGGTTACGGGCTTTGATGCAAATCGTGTCCGCGTCAGCAACAGACGCCCAACCAAACAGTAGTAAGGCTGACGTCGATAGTAGAAATATCAGTCGTTTATCAGGATTCATGTCTTTTTTCCAAAAAGCCTAAGAGGGACCTAAAGTTCACCTCACGGGTATACCACGTTGAGATCAGTGTGGCCAAGGGGGTTGTGCATACGGGTTAAAAGGCTTGGCGGGGACGCTGGTGCTTTGTGAGAAAATTAAGAGATAATGGGGGGAAGAGAATACTGCAGCACCTTGGAGGATTGATATGCTTAAAATTTGCCGCCGAATTGGAATTTGCGCTTTTGCCTTAATTAGCTTTGTGCAGGGAGCTGTCGCTGATGTGGATAGTGAGAGCTTGGTAGAGAACAACTCTACTTTCGCTTTTGACTTGTATAAGAAGCTTAGTCCCGCAGAGGGCAACCTGTTTTTTTCTCCGTACAGTATCTCATCGGCGTTGGCTATGACATACGCCGGGGCACGCGGCGATACCGCAAAACAGATGGCTTCCGTTTTGAATTTTAAATCCCAAGGGGAAAAAGGTGCGGAGGCAGATTTGCACTCGGGCTTTGCTGCCCTGCAGAAAGAGTTGGCAGCGGCTGCGGGTGATGGGAACGTGACGTTTGAGGTAGCAAATTCGCTTTGGCCGCAGAAGGGGCACGAATTTTTGAATGGGTATTTATCGCTTCTTAAGCAGAATTACGACGTGGTAGTTACTGCCTTGGATTACGCGGCAGCCCTTGAGGAGGCGCGCTTAAAAATTAACACCTGGGTCGAGGAGAAAACTCACAATAAGATAAGGGAACTGATCAAACCCGGCGTGCTTACGGCCTTGACTCGGATGGTGTTGATAAATGCGGTTTATTTTAAGGGTAAGTGGGAATTTCCGTTTGAGAAGAGTAAGACCAAAGAGGCGCCGTTTTATGTGTCTGCGGAGAAACAGGTCCCGGTTCAGATGATGTTTGGAAATGAGCACCTAGGTTATGCCGAAGATGACGGTTTGCAGATTTTGGAGATTCCCTATGCAGGTGGGAGGTTTTCTATGATGGTCTTATTGCCCAAGGAACGAGACGGTTTGAGGGAGATCGAAAAGCGGCTATCTGCCGACAATTTGGCGCGTTGGCGGAGGCTGCTAGGACCTGAAAAGGTTCAAGTTTCGCTGCCTAAATTTAGTTTAACCTCCGAATTCAGGTTGGAAAAAGAGCTGTCTGAGATGGGGATAAAAGACGCGTTTGACGTGAGCAAGGCTGACTTTTCAGGGATGGATGGTGAGCGCTGGCTTTATATTGATTCCGCGCTCCATAAAGCTTGGCTGGAGGTCAGCGAGGAGGGCGCTGAAGCCGCTGCGGCCACGGGGATGGTGATGGTGGGCCGGAGCGCCGTTATTTTACCTAAATTTAAGGCTGATCATCCTTTTATTTTTTTGATCCAAGAAAAACCAAGCGGCGCCGTCTTATTTTTGGGAAGGTTCTCTGATCCTAGTCCCAAGAAGTAGCGCTCCAAGAAGTAGCGCTGACGGGCCTCTCACTTGCTGGAGGAGCGGCGCAAGTTAGCTCTTACTTAGGTAATTTAGAGCCTCTGTTAAGACGGCGGCGGTTTCCTGTGCCGCCCGCTGCTCCTCTGTGGTCTGGCTAGTTCGGGCGGCCACTTCTTCCTTAATCTTAGTTAACTCTGCGCTGTTTTTATCAGCGCCGCCCCGGTTTAGGCGCATTTTATCAAGATCCAGAGACTTTGGGTCGAGTCCGCGTAGCGCCGTGCTCCCCTGTTTTTCAGACGCTTGTACGAGCCCGCCTAGCTCCTGCCTTAGCGCCTTAAACCTCTCTTCCCGCTCCTGTTTCTTTATCAGGGGTCCTCTCTCTTTGGAGGAGTTTACAAGTGTTAGCATCTTGTCGAGCACTGTGCTGACCTTCTCCAAAGCGGCGTTATCTCGCTGCTGTCGAGAGGCTTCGCTTAGGGCTTGGTCTCTCTCCTTAACTAAGATCTCTTTTGCTGCAACGATTGGGGTTGACCCGCCGGAGGGCTGTTCTAAAGCCGAATTTTCTTGGGCGGATTTAGATTCGGTGGCGCTTTTACTTGCCGCTTCGGCTTGGGCCTTTTTGGAGGCCGCTATTAATTCGTTCTGGTAGGTGCCTCCAATTTTCGGCAAGGTGCTGCGGTCAATTTCGACCCGGCGGCTGGTGTTGCCGCTTATGTTCACAGATCGCGATTGCAGATCTAATACTACGGCATCGAGGGTGGTGGTGGAGGTTTGATTTGCGGCAGCTTCCTTAGTGAGCGTATCGGTGGAGGTGAGTTTGGTGCTGGTTTTTGAGCTTGGCGCTCTTAAACTGTCGGTTAAGATCCTTCCATCTTTTGAAAAAAAACCTTGGCGGCTGGTTTCCTCGATTGCCATAACTCCTCCTTATTTATGTGTCATCCCGATACAGAGGAGCTATCGGCGCGGGAATAGTATACTTTAGAATTCGGCGCTTTATTCTCTCTACGTAACCGTTTGCATGAATATTACTTTCTCTGGAGAAAGTGAAATTTTACTGCCCAGGCTGAATATTATAAGCAAATTAATATGTCACTTCGGCCAATGCTCTGCCATAACAACGCAGGACTGTAAGATCCAGTGGAAATCTCGTGTGATAGACTGGTATTTGTATGGTTAATATTGTAAATTTTTCTTGTTATTAGCTCAATCTACTTAGTTCTAAACACACAATGTGTTGATTGAGATTTGGCCATCAGTAGCTTACATAGCAATAAGGAGGTGCTGACCTCATCACATTCTGCGAGATCTACATTGAGCAGATATAGTATAGAATTACTTGAAGAAGTTTAGATATGGCCAAGATGGAGAACCGGGGCGCAAAACCCGAAAACGTAGAGATCGGATTAGGGAAAGAATCTTTTGGAGTAACGAATTTGCAGGATCATAACATACATACAGAACCTGAGCTGGGGCTTGACATTATGCGACATTCTGCAGCGCATTTATTAGCAGCGGCAGTGCTTGAACTTTGGCCAGATGCTAAGTTTGGTATTGGTCCGACTATAAGAGATGGTTTCTATTATGATTTTGATCTCTCATTTAGCCTGACTCCTGATTTGTTAGAGCAAATCGAGAAAAAGATGAAAGAGTTGCAGAAGCAGCGTTTGCCTTATGAACAAAGCGAAGTTCCGATTGATGAAGCAATTGCCTTGATGGAGGAAGCCGGCCAATCTTATAAGACTGAGTTGCTACATGATTTGAAGACGAAGGGAACAACCGCAGTAGTTAAAGGTCTGGACGATCCAAATGTCTTCAAAACGGGTATGGAAACAGTAACTCTGTACAGGCTGGGGAATTTTGTGGACCTCTGTCGCGGTCCTCATATGGAACACTCGGCACAGACTGGTTTCTTTAAGTTGACATCCGTATCTGGGGCATATTGGCGAGGTGATGAGAAGAATAAGCAGCTGCAGCGCATCTATGGCACATCTTTCGAAACAAAGGCTGATTTAAAGGAGTACTTAGCTCGCAAAGAGGAAGCCAAGAAACGCGATCATAGATGTTTGGGCGAAGAGTTAAAGATATTTACTTTCTCGGAAGAGATTGGTGCTGGGCTCCCCTTATGGCTGCCAAATGGAACAATTATTCGACATGAGTTGGAAAAGTTGGCAATGGAGGAAGAACGTAAGGACGGATACCAACGTGTCGCTACCCCGCATCTGACGAAGGCTGATCTGTATTACCGCTCGGGGCATCTGCCTTATTATCGAGAAGATATGTATGAGCCGATCAACATTGAGGGGCAAGAGTACTTTCTTAAGCCCATGAATTGCCCGCATCATCATCACATTTATTCGGCGGAGCCTCGCAGTTATAGGGACTTGCCTGTACGCTTGGCGGAGTACGGCACTGTTTACAGATTTGAGCAAAGTGGGTCGTTAAATGGTATTCTGAGGACGCGCGGTTTTGTTCAAAATGATGCCCATATTTACTGCACAGAAGATCAAGCCAAAGATGAATTCCTCCGAGTAATGCAATTGCACGAGCGCTTTTACAGGTTGTTTGGGATAAAAAACTTCTATATGCGGTTGTCTTTGCCGGACATGGATCGTCTTAATAAATTTGTTGATGATTCAGAGTCCTGGACCAAGGCTCTGAAAATCATCAAGGCCGCTATGGAGGAGTCAGGATTACCTTATGTGGAAGCCGCTGGAGAGGCAGCGTTTTACGGCCCGAAGGTAGATTTTCAGATTGAGTCGGTTATGGGCACTGAGTATACTATGTCAACTAACCAATTGGATTTTTTGGCAGCTAAGCGCTTTAATCTTGAATATGTGGGTAGTGATGGGCAAAAGCACCCTGTGTATGTGATTCATCGGGCTCCCCTAGGTTCACACGAACGTTTTATTGCATTCTTGCTTGAGCATTATGCGGGGAAGATGCCCGTTTGGCTTGCTCCCGAACAGGTGTCGATTATACCTATTGCCGAGAGGAATTACGAGTATGCGAAGAAAATTCACGATTTATTGTTCAGTGCCGATGTACCTACCGCATTTGGAGGGGTGCGGGTGCAGGTGAACCACTCAAACGAGTCCATGCAAAAAAGAATTCGTGCAGCTACCATGAAGAAGATCCCTTATATGTTGGTTGTTGGTGATCGAGAACAGGAGAGCGGAAGTGTGTCCGTCAGGACACGCTCGGGCGTGGATCTGAAAAGCATGCCAGTTGAGGCTTTTCTGGAACGAATTACCAAAGAATTGAAGACTAGACAAGACTTGCCCGTAGAGTAACAGGGAGGAAAAATGGACACCCACCCAAAGAAAAAGGAACCCAAAGAAAAAAGGAAAAATGGACACCCACCCACCCAAAGAGAGGAAAGGAAAAAGGAAAGGAAAAAGGACACCCAAAGATTGATTTCGGCCTGAGCTGGCTGGAATAGATAGCGGCGAAGCAGTAATCTTCAAAATTAGCATGCCGCTACTGTGGCTGTTAGGTAGTGATTGCCGACTTGTGCGCTGAACTTTGCTTAATTAGAAGTCTCAATACCTTCGACTAGCTTCTTATCACTGGCGATTAGGAATTCTTAAAATCTAATATAACTGTCCGAACTACGGGATCGTTACTAAATGAAGACGGCTCTTGCCCCTGCCAAGCCTTGGAACCACTGCTTTCCAAACTGTAGAGCAAGTTCTTTGAGAGAATCAGGCGGTCCCAATACACGTTTAAATAGACTTTTTTTCTCTCGCATAAAGCCAAGCCATCCGTCAGGTTGAAGTGATAGTCTGGTGAGAATTGGCCCAAGCTCCGGAGAGATAGATTTTTTGCCTTTTTTTAGCAAGCGTCCGGTCTTATCTACTAGAACTAGATAATCCTCTTCCGTGAGAGTCCCCTTGCTAAACTCTTCTACCGAAACCATCTCAACAGCACGTTCTAGCTTTTTCTGAGATGAGCGTTGCTTAATCCGCTGTTGAACTCCTGTGTATTCGCTTTTTTCAGGGGTGGGAGCAGTGCCAGCTCGAATGGGATTTAAATCTACATAAACTGAACAGGCAACAACGGCCTCAGCGTCTGTTAAAGGTTCACTGCGGAAACGGCCCTCCCAGAACCTTCCCGTGCAGCTATCCTCTTTATTTGCCCTTCTGGCTATTGATTCATTCAGACAACGGTGAAACCAGCTTAAACTCAAGAGGCGCTTACGATACTCTTCTACCAGCTTAGGGTTTGTTGCAATGGCTTGAATTTCTTGTTCGGTTGGGTGGCTGGGCGAACCGTCTGATTTTCTATTTAAAGGAAATAAAAGTCGCCATCTACTCGCCACTTCTTTAGCTGACCATTTTTCTGCTAAATCAGGTCGTGTATGACACACTATATGCAAGTGATTTTCCATTACTGAAAAGGTGGCGATTTGTATTGAAAATAATTTACTAAGCACAGCAAGACGTGCTCGGATCCATTCTCTTCTGTGTTCGTAGGACCTTTGGCTATAGTTATCCCATCCGCACAGAAAAGCCCTTCGTACACACCGACTAAAACAGTGAAACCACTGCGGGATATCAGGATTGTAGACCTCACTGCGGGGACTTGTCATGGCTAGCTTCTGATCGTTTTTATGTTTTACTGAGTTAATTATCGTAGAAAATTCAAAAGAGTTGCTTATGAGTTAATACATTTTTGGGTGAGGTGTTTTTCCCGATGTTGTCGGGAGAAGACATTGGGTGTCCGGCATTTCTTTTCTTTTCCTTTCCGGCATTTCCTTGGGTGTCCGGCATTTCTTTCTTTCTTTTTTTGGGTGTCCGGCATTTCCTCTTTCTTTTTTTGGGTGTCCGGCATTTGTTTTCTTGGGTGTCCGGCATTTCTCGGCATTTCTTCCGGCATTTCCGGCATTTCTTTTTTTGGGTGTCCGGCATTTCTTTCCGTTTTTCCGGCATTTCCTTTTGGGTGTCCGGCATTTCCGTTTCCGGCATTTCCGGCATTTCCGGTTTCTTAGAATTCGGCGCTTTATTCTCTCTACGTAACCGTTTGCATGAATATTACTTTCTCTGGAGAAAGTGAAATTTTACTGCCCAGGCTGAAAGCAAAATTGCATGGTCAATTGATCAATAGCTTAATCAATTCCACGCATAAGCGGTTACTGGATACCTCTCTACGAAAATCTCTTAGAGGATTAATAGAAATATTTCGCAAAAAACTCACTAAAGTTTGAGTAAAGAAATACCGATGCTGAACCGTGGCGATGGGCATTGGATTTTTTAATGCGGTTTTGATGAATCTATTTAGAGAAAAAAGAGCGTTGCGGGGCGGCGGCTTCACAGTGTTGGAGCTGATGGTAGCGTGTGTGGTTATAGCGGTTATGGCGGGATTTGCTATTCCGAGGGTTTCAATGCTGACGCGCAGCTTTGAACTTTTAAACGCTAAATCTTATCTGCTGTAAGACCTCAAGCGGGCGCAGGCCGAGTCGATTACTCAGGGTTGCCGCGGAGTCTTCGTTATTTATCCCGATGGGAGCGGCTACACTTTTGGTTGTGATTACCTTGATTACGATCCTAATACTCCCCCCCAGCATGATGTGATTTCATTGCGACGCAATCTTCCCGCGCAGATCCGTATCTCTACGCCGTCTCCTATTATATTTAACTCGCGCGGTCAGGCTGTGGATGTAGATGGCATAGTGTCCAATTTGCAAATAAGTCTGCAGGATTCAGCGGCTGAGAGTAACACGTTTTCGACCGGAACTCTTTTAGGAACCGGAGTATTTAGCTTTGATTAAGAGATATTTTAAGAAACTTCTACGTAGCCGGACGGGTCAGCAAGGCATCAGTTTGATAGAGGTGTTGCTGGCGCTGCTGCTGATCGGCCTAATTAGCTTGGGTATCGCCAGCAATACGATCAGCTCCATGCATATTCAAAAGAAAACAGAAGAGAACTACGCAGCCAGCAATCTGGCGCTTAGTAAGGTTGAGCAGCTTTCCGCCATACCGGTAGATCAGCTTAGCAGCGCTAACAATTCAGTGGAAGAAAGTCTCAAAGTGCCCGGCTCTAACGCCACTTTTAGGCGGAGTACCACTATCGTAGTGAATGCGGATACGTCGCGTACGATTACGGTAAAGGTGGAGACGGTCGGCGCGATGCTTCCCACAAAGGTGAATTTTAAAACCACTTTTTCGATGTGGCAATGAGCTATGGTGAAAGTTTGTAGATATCTATCAATGCGCTGGGGTGCTAACGCCTCTCAGGGCTTTACGGTGATTGAGATGGTGACGGTGCTGGGGGTCTCGGCGCTGATATTCGCTGGGATTATGATCCAGTATTCAGACTCAGTGTCAGCCTCTTATAATCAAAAGGTACGTATGGCTGCTAATTTGCAGGCTCAGGCGATCTTGCAAAATATTGTGCTAGAGCTGCGAGTGCTTGGAAATGGCGTGCCTTTTGACCAAACAAATTTTCAGATTGACGAGCAGGACGGGGTTCTTACTGATCCGAAAAAGGCCTGGCCGATCGATATAGATACTGCCACCGCGCACCGTATTTCATTTCGCTTAAATGAGACCGGCACCACTCACCTGCTCTATGATAACTTTAACCCAAGCGCAAGCCTTCAGATCCGGCTCACCGACACAGAGGGTCTAGATGTAAACGACCCGATTTACATCACCAACAGTGTTGTTGCTGGAGACGACGGGTTTTATGGTGTGCTGACGGCGGTTAACCATAGCAGTAAGACCGTTACGGTTGGAAGCGACTACGTTGTAAGCCGCACTCTGAATCCCGACACCGAGACTTGGGTGGATGCCGTATTTCCAGAGGGCAGTTTATTGGAAGAAGTGCCCATGGTCACATTTGATTCGCCCGCTGATAATTCGGGCATAACGCGTGATTCCGGGTATGGAGCCGTAATGCTGGGAGCTGGAAGCACTATGACTTTAGAATATTTGGATCAAAATGGTGCCACGATTGGTCTACCGCTAACTCTCCAGAAGTTGGCGGGCCAGCTGCGCTTAATCCGTGTGACAGTAACCATGCCCAGCAGTAAGAAGTTCTCGGATGGCTCAATTTATACGGCAACCGCTTCGCAGACGGTGGGTCTTAGGAACCTAAATTATACTTTTTAGACCGGAGTAATGAAGACCTGTTTTGTTTAAATATGAGGTGTAGAGATGTTTAAGCGGAAGTACTGTAAAAACGGCGGCTACGCATTGGTCGCGGTGATGATTTTGTTATCGCTAGGACTCGTGCTCGCGTCAGGTATGATTGAATCCTCTGGGAGCAACACCAAAACGCGTGCGGTCGTAAATACTCAGTCTAATTATTACTACCAAGTAGAGGACACCCTTAATCGCATTGTGGGGTGGCTCCAGGCGAATAATAAGAACCTGGTAACAGCCTTTACTGCCGCTAATTTTGACGCCAACTTTAGGACCGGCAAACCATCTCTTGGCGATAATGAAGGAGAGCATTTCGGGGTGCCGACTATGATTAAAATGCCAAACGGCACCAGCTCGGTGATGCTCAGTAATAACAGTTTCTTTGGTCAAGCAGCGTTCCCGGTAACAACCAATCTAGATACCGGCTCGACTTTTGATGCAGTGAGCGCTTTTCAGAACGCAGACTTGGGTACCGCAAACGCGCGGGTGATCCTCACCTGGGCTAGGCACACCAATGGAAACTATCAGCCGATATTTAGGGCGGACGTTATTACCGGCAACAACCCTGACAGAGGAGTGCATACTTATTCCTATATATACTCGCAGTTGGTGGCGAGCAGTCCTTCTGTAGGCTTTTTTGGGAGAGACTATGTTAAGTTTCAAACGCCCAACAATGTTTGTAATTCCTACCAATATACTCTAAGTGGCGGCACTTGGAGTAAGGGCGCGCCGCGCAGCAACTGTCCGATCAATTCAAACGGCGCGATTACTGTTGGGGGCACCATTAATGGCACTGCCAGCACTAACATGCAAAACGGGATTGTGCTTAGTGGCGGCAGAATTTCCGGTGCCCAGTGCGCGCAAGGTGGCTGCCACAATATGACTCTGCCGACATTTAGCACTTGGGATGAGTACTGTCCGGGCAATACCACCGATGTGACGGTTAACTCCAATAAGGAGCTACCGAACGGCGGTTGTTACCGTGATATCTCGATTGCCAATAAAAAAACTTTAAGCCTTAGCGACACAGAGAATCCCTACTATTTCCGGAAGCTGAACTTTAACGCAAATTTTGCGAAGTTTGATCTTAAGAACGTGCCGGCTGGGAAACAGGTTGTCATCTATGTTCAAGAGATTAACAACAATCACATTAATGGCAATCAGTTCTACAATCCTACCCATGCTCCCAATATGTTAAAGATAAACTATATTGGAACTAATCCGCTGACCTTAAATGGTACGGCTGATATTAATTGTCAGCTAGTGGCGCCGCTGATAAACGTCAGCTTAAAAGGTAATTTTAATTTCTACGGTGGTATTATGGCCCAGTCAATCGACATGGTCGGT
>JAAYZI010000178.1 GCA_012514925.1 Deltaproteobacteria bacterium
ACCGCCGAAGAGACTCTTGCCAAGCAGAGCGGCCGGGAAGCAGGCGGCTTTGAAGTAAAGTCGAAGGTCATAATCCTCCTTACCGACGGCAGGCATAACATCGGTCAGCGTTCTCCCGCCGAGGCAGCGGCTCTGGCGAAAGAATGGGGCATAAAAATTTATGCAATCGGAGTAGGTGGTGAGACTGGGTTTATGGGAAGAGGCGGGATTTTCGGTGGGCTGATGCTGCCGATTGAGGAGGGTGTCGATAAACGCACTCTGCAAATGCTGGCCGAGCAAACCGGCGGAAAGTTCTGGATGGCCGAAGACGGTGAAGCCTTGCGGGCGGTCTACCGAGAGATCGACCAACTTGAACGAAGCCGTGTAGAGGCGCTGCGCTATCTAGACTATCAGGAACAGTTTTTGCCTTTGGCGATGTGGGCGCTTGGGTTGATCTTGTTAGAAGTGCTGCTTAACGCCACTGTTTTTAGGAGGATTCCATAGGAATTATGCGTTGGCAGAATTTGGAAGTCTTGCTGTTGCTCTGGCTACTGCCGCTTTTGGTGGGGGTGTATTTTTATGCCGCTAAGGCGCGTCGCCGCGCTCTGGAGAGCTTTGTTGGAAGTGACCTGCTGAAACTAATCAATCCCTCTGTCAGCAGGGCTTCTAGGTTTTGGAAGGCGGCGCTGGTGATGGTGTCCCTGGCTTTAATTATAGTTGCTGGTGCCCGTCCGGCTTGGGATGCGGCGCCTAGAGAGATTGAGCGTCAAGGCCGCGACGTAGTGTTTGTGGTGGATGTCTCTAGGAGCATGTTGGCAGAGGATTTAAAGCCGAACCGTTTGGAGCGCGCTAAGCTTGCAATTAAAGATACGCTTGACAGGTTGCAGGGGGATCGGGTTGCCCTGGTGGCTTTCGCTGGGTACGCTGTAGTCAAGTGTCCGCTCACTTTGGATTACGGCTTCTTTCGCATGATGCTGGACGATCTTTCGCCCCAGAGCGTTTCACGGGGAGGCACCATGATAGGAGACGCCATTCGTAAGACCAACGATGAGGTTTTTGAGGATCAGGATAAGCGTTTCAAGGATATTGTGTTGATCACCGATGGAGAGGATCATGAGAGCGCGCCGGTGGAAGCAGCCGCTGCAGCGGGTGAGCGCGGGGTGCGTTTAATTGCAATTGGTATTGGCGATGAGGAACAGGGGCAGCGAGTTCCAGTTAGGGACGAGTGGGGCCGCAAGTCCTTTCTAAAACACGAAGGTCGAGAAGTGTGGTCAAAACTGGATGGAGGTACCCTACGCCGCATGGTGATGGCTACGCCGGGTGGACGTTATCTAAATGTAGCTACCGGTGCAATTGATTTGGGTGATGTTTACCTGCGTCTGGTTGCAAGTGCAGATAAGAAAAAATTGGAGTCTACTACTTTGCAGGTCTATCAGGAGAAGTTTCAGATCTTTTTGTTGCTGGCGCTACTGGCGTTAGTAGCAGAGATGTTGATCAAGGACAGACGGGCGGTTACGAATTAAGGATGGAGAGTGGATTTGGCGGAGTGTGGGTGCGATAAGATTTGCAACTTTCGTAACGCGTTTGGAGCGCTGGCTATGCTGATAGCCTTGGTCGCTCCGGTTTCGGCGCGCGCTGACGGCGCCGCTGGCTTGGTGGCTAAGGGAAATCAGGCTTTGCAGGAGGGGCGTTTAGAGGAGGCGCTTTCGGCTTATGGTGAGGCCGCAAAACTTGATCCTGAGTCGGGTTATCCGGAGTTTAATCGGGGTGTGGCCTTATACCGCAGTAAGAATTTTAAAGATGCACGGCTACTATTTGAGCAGGCGGCCAGCAGTTTTAAAGATGCTAAGCTTGAAGCTTTAAGTTGGCTTGGTGCGGGAAATGGTGCTTTTAGAGAGGCTGAAAACGCGCTAATGAGCAACCCGGAATCTGGTTTGAAGGGTATCGAAGAAAGCCTTGAGAACTATAAGAATGCGCTTAAGTTGGATCGCTCTTTAAAAGAGGCTGCGCATAATCTTGAGGTGGCGCGCCTTACGCTTAAAGCTGTGCGTGATGAGATTAAGCGCCAACAGGAGCAAGCCAAAAAAGAAGCCGAGCAGCGAGAGCAAAACATAGAGAAATTAAAGGATCTAAAAAATAAGCAAGAAGAGTTAGAGAGGCAAACTAAAGATCTGTCTCAGGAGAAGTCTCAGTGCTCCAATCCAGATGATACTCAGGGGCAAGCTGAAAAATTAGGAGAGAAACAAAGCGAGTTAAAATCAAAGACTGATGAGCTTTCAGAGGAGTTGAAGTCTCAGGAAGTCTCAAGCTCCGCCAAAGATTCCGTCAAAGACTCCATCCAGGAGTCGGCGGCAGAAGATCTAAAACAAAGTGCCGCAAGTCAGATGACAGCGGCCGACAGTTTGGAGAAAAACGAGCCGGATTCTGCCGCGTCGGCGCAGCAAGAGTCTCTTGAAAAGATAAAAGCAGCGCTTGATAAATTAGAAAAAGAAAAGGAGCGCCAGCAGAAGGATCAAGAGTCGCAATCTAAAAAAGATCAATCTAAAGAAAATCAATCCAAAGAAGATCAGCCTAAAGAAGGTAAGGGCGAAAAGGAAGAACAGCA
>JAAYZI010000179.1 GCA_012514925.1 Deltaproteobacteria bacterium
CTGGTTTACTATGGTCCACAGTGCCAGGTGCTCCTTCTTCCGGCCTTTCTAACTGACCCAGCTGTAGAGGAGTATCTGAAGGAGGAGATCATTAAAAAAGCGTCTCAGGAGCGTCGTGCCTTAGTGATAATAGGGCAGGATCTACTGCGCTTGGGAGCCGTGCGGCCTTCACAATACTTGGAAGAATTCCTACGAACGCAGCAGCTGCAGAATGTAGAGCTTGCATACTTTGGGATCAATTGGGTGCTGCGCGCTGACCCGCCTTAGAACCTGTAACCGTTCACGTATGGAATTGATTACATGATTTTTGTTTTCAGCCTGGGCGGTGGCGCGGAGTTAATTTCACTTTCTCCGGAGAAAGTAATATTTACGTGAATGCTTACCGGATAAATAACCACGTGGTTCAATGAGGGGGCTATAAGCTGTAAAAGAAGCACCACCTCAGTCTTCGGCTTTCTCGCCTGCTGGAGCCATCTTTACTAATTTCGGCAGAAATCTTCCTAGTTTTTTGACAAGTGTAGACTGTGCGCGCATGACGGCTTCAATGTCTTTATAGGCCAGGGGCGCTTCATCCAGGCCAGCAGAGAGTAATGTGACATCATGTTCTGCCAGGGTCTTTTTGAGCTCGTACCAGGTAGTGCTGTTTTGGGCTTGGCGCCTTGACATGCGTCTGCCAGCCCCGTGAGAGCATGAATTAAGAGAAGCAGGGTTACCGAGTCCTTCCACTAAAAATCCAGGCGCTACCATGCTGCCGGGGACATAGCCCAAGACCCCCTTGCCGGCGGGGGTTGCGCCCTTTCGGTGCACCACTACCTGCCTGCCCTGGTGCACCTCTTTCCAGGCGAAGTTGTGGTGATTTTCGACCTGCATCTGTGCTTGCGAGCCTAGACTCTGTAAAATGGCGCTGTGGATGAGATGGTGATTAGCCGAAGCGTAACGTCCCATCAGCTCCATTGCCTGCCAATACTCCTGTCCTTCGCAGCTTGTCAGGTCCAGCCAAGCTAGGTGCTTAAGGTCGCCAGGCAGGCGTTTATGCTGAGCGCGTGCCACTTTGCTATAGTGATCAGCGATACGTCCGCCGCTTCCGCGTGAGCCACTGTGAGATACAAGCGCAAGGTAGCGTCCGGCTTCCAGGGTGGGCAAAGGATGCGAAAGTTCGAACTCCCCGAACTCCACAAAGTGATTGCCTGTGCCGCTGGTGCCGAGCTGAGACCAAGCTAAATTCTTCAGGCTTTTTAACAGGGGTGTAATGTTCCAGTCCTCGTCCATGACCGGGTGTGATTTCGGAGGTTTCCATTTGGCACCTAAGCCAAAACGTGTATTCTCCTCCAGAGCGCGTTCAAATTTGGCGCGGTTACGCTCAAATTTTTTAAGCGGAATGTCCAATACAGTCAGCATTACCCGGCAAGCGATATCAACTCCAACAGCGTAAGGGATGACGGCATTATCAGTGGCCAAAACACCACCGATTGGAAGCCCGTACCCGAGGTGTGCATCTGGCATAAGAGCCCCCGCCACCGAGACCGGAAGCCGACAAGCGTTATGCATTTGCTTAAGCGCCTCTGGGTCAATTTCATCGCCCCATACATTGTAGTGCAGATCTTGCTTGAGTACGTAATTGGAGGTTTGCTCGGCTTCGTCACTGTTTAGTGCATTTGCCAGATCCCCAAAAAGGGGATCAGTTTTAAAGTTATCTGGGTTTTTGCAAAGTTCAAGCAGGGCTTTTCTGAGGGCAGCCTTTTTATAGCCAAAGCTGCGGGCTTGTGAGCAGACAGAGATCGCCAGGTCTAGCTGCCGCTCTCCCTGGATTCCTAGGTTTAGGAGTTCACGTTTTTTCATTGAGACGAGTCATAACACAGCCGGGCGATTAAGGTAACCGCTTACGCATGGAATTGATTACGCAATTTTTGTTTTTAGCCTGGGCTGTGACGCGGAGTTAATTTCACTTTCTCTGGAGAAAGTAAAATTAACTCCGCGTTATTATTAAAGTATCCGTTCACATGAATGTTAAATTAGGTGATTACACTGTGTTACCAGTGCGATTATCATAAAAAAAGTGGTCACCCCCTGATCGGGGGCGGCAGATTTTGTGAACGGACCCCCCAAAATGGTCCCCTGAGGGGACCTTTTACCTCAGCTTTGGTGTTAGTGGATTTTGTGTAATCAATTCCGTGCGTGAACGGTTACTGTAATCAATAAACAAAAATTATGTAATCAATTCCGTACGTGAACGCTTACATGGAATTTGTTGACCCGTAAACTTTAGAAAAGTACAGTGGCCCGGCTACGATAAAAGAACTCAGACGACGCTATGCACAATGACAATTCAAACCGACACGTAATCACTCTAGGGTTGGTTCTTGCGTTGTTGTTGGCGCTTTGGCTGCGCTTGCCGTTTATCGGTGCGGGCATGCCTTATTTTTACGATGAGGATGAGGCTCACCACTTCAACCGCACCGTCGAGATGGTCAAAAAGGGTGAGTTTAATCCAAATTATTTTCATAAGCCCTCACTCCATTTTTATTTGCGTATGCCGGTGGTGGCCGTAGCCTTTTTGTGGACGGTTCGCAATGGGCAGATCCGTTCGGTTCAAGATATTCAAACTCGGGATCCGTATGGTCTAGGTGGATATGCGTTCACGGCTTCACATCCGGGTATCGTAAAGTGGAACCGCGCCTTAAGCGTGGCGTTCTCTTTAGGGCTGGTGCTGCTTGCGTTTCTGATTACTAAGGAGCTGTTGGCTTGCGAGGGTGCGGCGTTGTTAGCCGCTTTGGGCACAGCGGTTTCTCCGGAGCTGATCGAAAATGCGGCTGTCATCGGTGTTGATATGCCGATGGCACTCCTATGCTTGTTGGCGGTTTATTTGGCCTTGAAGCTCTATCGCTCCTTTTCGGTAAAGCTGTTAGTGCTTACCGGGTTAGTGTGCGGTTTAGCGGTGTCTGCCAAATATAACGCTTTGCCTATAATGTTTTTGCCGCTCTTGGTGCTACTGTTATTGCGCCGTTTTGCTTTTACTGAACTGCTGCTTGCGATCACCGTTCCTGTACTTGGGTTTCTAGTCGGCTCTCCCTTTACGCTGCTGTCTCTGCCTTTATTTCTAGACCAGTTCGCCTATGAGATTTGGCACTACGGGGTGTCCGGGCATGAGGGCCACAGCGCGGAACCGGGCTGGCCACAGGCTCTTTTTTATCTCAAATGGCTTAGCTGGAGTGGGATTGGGCTGGGCGCTTGCGCGCTCTCCGTTTTTGGGGTTTTGGCGCTGCTTGCGCGTGATTTCAAAAAGGCTTTGCTCTTTCTATTTTTTCCATGCGCATTTATCTTATTGATGATTAGCCAGAAGGCTAATTTTACGAGGAATCTTTTGGTGTTTATTCCGTTTTGCGGGGTCTTTTGCGGGGCTGGTGCCGCGCTTATCAGCGGTCTCCCCCGTCGCAGCGTGTTCCTTAGGAATTTGTTGTTGTTGATTTTGGCC
>JAAYZI010000180.1 GCA_012514925.1 Deltaproteobacteria bacterium
TTAACTCCGCGTCACCGCCGAGAGGCTTAAAACAAAAATTGCATAATCAATTCTACGCGTAAGCGGTGCTGTAACCGTTTGCATGGATATTACTTTCTCCGGAGAAAGCAAACTGTAAATAAAATTAACTCCGCGTCACCGCCGAGAGGCTTAAAACAAAAATTGCATAATCAATTCTACGCGTAAGCGGTGCTGTAACCGTTTGCATGGATATTACTTTCTCCGGAGAAAGTGAATTTATCTCCGCGTTACCACCCAGGCTGAAAACACTATCCGTTTACAAAATCATCCGCCCCTGATCAGGGGGCGATTACTTTTTTCTTTTTTCTTGATAATCGCACTGGTAACAGACCGTAATCCCTAAACTTAATATTCATGTGAACGGATACAGTATTTTTATACCACCAACAGCCCCTCTCGCCCCTCCTAACATACAGGGTCAGTGGCTAATAACTAGTTGTATTTATTAATTTTCTAAAAAGGTCCTGCGCTTTTAAGACACAACCCATCCACAACTCAGCATAACGACTTCAGAGGTTTTTTGTTTATTGAGGTTTCGTTATGGATTTTCCCCTTGCTCGCCCCAGGCTGCGCGCTATTGGCTTTATCGTTGCCATCATACTCTCCAGCTTGGCAACGGAGCTACGTGCTGAATTAACCACCAATCACCAGTTCGCAATAATCTCCGACAATACTAAGCCTGGTCAGGCGCATACCGCCCAAGAAGAGAGCATCGCCCCATTTGGAAAGAACTCCTTTATGGCGGTGTGGAGCCAAAGACGGGACAATAATGCCGGAACCAGCACAGATATAATGGTCAACATATTTACTCCCGCATCGGGCTGGGTGGACCCGATCACCCTAAATGAGAACATCCCAAATTCCGCAGACGGCGCCTACAATCCCAGAATTTTCATAAATGAAAACGGAGAACGCGGCCCAGAGGCACATATCTTTTGGATCCAATTAGTCAGAGACCAAAAGAGGTGCAGAAACTATTGGGGAGTCTGTCATGACATTTACAACGCTGTTATCAGCGCAGACAGTCCAAATCCCACACCTAAGCTTTTCGCGCCGGCTATATCCTCCAAACCCGACCTCCCTACTGTGATCTTCAACAACCTCGGAGAAGGCATGGCTGTTTACAGCGACGTTCTTTTTACTTCTTCAGGCTCGGTCATCGTCGGCCAAACCTCCACAGAATCCAGCCGACACTACTTAAGCGAATACCGCCGCGGCATCTGGAACCCACGCACCCTTCTAGGGCAATTTGATAATTATGCGCCAGTTGAAAAAATCCTAAAAACCGGCGATACCTCCGCCGTTTTAATCTGGAAACAAAGCTATGGATACCGAAGTGACAGGCGCGGCGGAGTGCAGCCCGGCTTTCAAAAATTCCTTAGCAGAGACTACAGTTTAAGCAACGGCTGGGGGAAAACCAAGCCAATCGCGCAGTCTCACCCGAGCGTTCCAAATTTCGGACAGCCACTCACCTTTATAGATGCCCAAGCTAATGAAGCGGGGAATCTAACGTGCATTTGGTACTCGCTGGAAAAGTTCGCTAACAATTTAGGTGGCGCGCAAGAACGTTTTCGCATTTACGCCACCAGTCGCGGCGCGTATGGAAATTGGTCTACGCCCCAGCTCCTAGAACACTCCCACTCAGGGCACCCTTACCCTAGTGCTCCCGTATTGGCATCAGCGCCGCATGACCAGTGGATTGCGCTCTATGGGCAGCAGTGCGGTCCCGAGCGGAGAAGAGGAATGGGCTTCTCACAATACTGTACCTATCAAATCCGCAAGCAGGGAAATAGGCCGTGGAGCAAACCACACTTACTATATGAGTACAACCATCAAGGCACAGGTCAAAAAATCGCGTTTTACACACTCGCCAATGTACAGAATAGTTATCCGCTGGCATGGTTCTATGAAAAAGATGAGAGAGGCAAACTCCACCATTTTCTGCGCCAAGCTCAAGCCCAGGGTTTCGCCCCAGCTTTGTATGTAAAAGAGAACGCCTATAAAAATTGGGAAATGGGTTCCATTCAAACCATGTCCGGATTGACCAACCAAAGTCTAGTCGTCAACCAAGCAGGCACCATCGCCGGAATCTCCGCACAATCTGCAACCCCTCCGGCTGCAACCACGGCATACCGAAACTTAATCACAGCTTTCGTTGGAAGTCATGAACTAGATCCAGAGCCCGAACCAGACCCAATTGCGACTCCAACTCTAACGGAAATCCCTGAGGCTTACGATTATCTTGCTTTCGTCAGCTCCGAAAGATACTTACCAAGCGCACTTGGCGGCATTGACGGTGCCGATGCGCGCTGCCAAGAGCTCGCCCAAAATGCCGGCTTAAGGCACTTTGACTCTTTCAGAGCCTTACTATCTGATAGTAACAATGACGCTCGTACACGCCTAAACTTAGAGGGTCCCGTTTTCAATATGGCAGGCGAGCTGGTGGCCCGAGACGGCCAACAGTTTTGGAATCAATACTGGACAGCTTCAATAAACTACTCAGAACTCGGCGACCCACCTCTGATAAGTGCGGCTTGGACCGGCACCGTAAAAGGTGGTTTCCGGGCACCTAAGCCGAGTAATAACCATACTTACTGTGATAATTGGAGTTCCAGCTACGGCGTAACGATCCCCTTGGTTACTCGCAGCAGATCAGGGTTTCAAGCCCCTCAGCCCCGCAGTACCGGTGGCTATGGCTGCGCTAACTTGCTCCACATTTTGTGCATCGGAGCAAGGACCAACAAATTAGATCCAACCCCAACTCCAACCTCAACTCCAATCCCAACTCTAACCCCCACACCTAGACAGACCGCAACACCTACTGCAAGACCCACACTAAAACCTACTCTGAGTCCTACGCCTACAGCAACTCCTGCTCCCACCCCATGGCCGACTCAGACGCCGCCACCAACCTTAACTCCTACACCTAAACCAACTGGTAGTGCACCCACACATGTAATTTTCGTGACCTCAACCAACTATACCACCTCGCAAATGGGAAGCATTGCTAAGGCAGATCTGCTCTGCCAAAAACTTGCACTGAACGCCGCGCTTAACAAACCAACATCCTTTAAGGCCGTGCTATCAGATGCTACAGTCAATGCACGAGACCGCATTTACATAGGAGGTACCATCAAAAACACGCGCGGTATACTGGTAGCCAACAATGCCACGCAATTATGGAGTGGATCGTGGTCTAATCCAGTTTACTACACTGAACGTGGCACAATCTCCAGCAATTCGATCATTTGGACTGGAACACGCTCAGATGGCACCAAGGCACTTGGCGGTCCTGCCAGTAGCCCATATCAGCAATTTTGTGCTGACTGGAGCAGTAGCGCAGGCGCTGTGACAGTTGGAAACGCCTATACAAAAGACTATCGCGCTTTAGATGTCTACAATGGAGGCGTACCCGCCAGCGCATGCTCAAACACGATGCCGTTTTATTGCATCGGAGAGCAGTAATAATAAGGAAGGTTCCTACTGCTCAAAGTCACGCACAAAGAGCTCTTGTCTTAGATACACAAAGCGCGGACTCATGGGCGGAAGTTTGGCAGCATCATTAAAATCTGTATCGTAGTCCCAGTCGCGTATTGGCGCCTCATATTGCGGATTACCATAGACCCACCAGCCGTCGACATGCCGCGGCACATTTAAACTCACAAAAGATCCGCGATAAGTCAGAGTTTTGCCGCCCCAATGCTCGTGAAAGCGAGGGTAATTTTCGAGCCCACCGTTGTAGGCGCCAAGGCTTTGACCACCGCTACCCTCTACCCCGCCTGTCGTATCAGTGCCGGACAAAACGGCCGCGTTTACAGTGGTGTTGCCAGCCACTCGGTTGCTAAGCGTCTTGGTACTGGCGGCATCATTAAAGTTCCATGCACTTGAAAGTATATTAAAGGAATCACAAAGCACGGCAGCTGGGATCTTACCGTAAGAATTAAAATTTCCCCCTACATAAAAAGCCTGGTCACTAACAAGAGTAATGCCCTTTACAAGAGCAGCCCCCGACAAATTCGACTGAAGCCTAGCCGCGTTTCTGACCCTGACTCCGTACAAATTCTTTATCTGTCCAGCGCTATGTGGTCCAGAGACTGTCAGATGCCACACCAGTCCGCCCTCAGTAGTGTCACTAAGAGCCTTGCCTCCCATAATCTTGGGCGAGGAGCTGCTATTTGTTGACTGAATACAGTTTAGCAGCTCAATCATGTTTATCTCCAACATGCGAATAGTTCCACCTTCCCGATTATTGTAGAATGTATTACTGGTACCAACCGGCCTGCCGTTTATTGTTCCCGCACAGCCATGCAAGCTGGCGGTGGCGCCAGCATCCACGCTGTTATTTGCATTTCTCACCTCCACCCCGCTTGGCGAATTTGAATAGTCAGGAGCACCGGCTGAGGTTAATCTCAGCACCAACCTAAGATCTGCGGCGTCCCAATACGTGTTGCCTGCGCCCGGATTCAAGTCTTCCGGAGGCGGAACATCTAAAATATCGACACCGGTGCGAATCATACCGTTCCAAGGGTTGAGACTTGTCTTTTGTATCTTGGTGCGTGAACTACAGGAGTTAAGCAGGGTACGATAAGCAGCAGGATCCATGATTTTCACTGGCTTGCTATCGCAAACGCTGTTGTTCTTTCTGCCGCGGTACAAGCTTCCAGCCGTGGTGACCTGGCCCTTTATATTTAGAGCTTCCTGCGTATTTAAGTACAGATCCCCGTTGGTATGAACCGGCCCCGACAATGTCATGGTTCTTCCGGGCAAAATCTCTAAGTCCTTATCGTAGAAAGCCATAAATTGAAACATCGGAACGAGTCTACTCTTAAAGCGCAGCTCTAACATGGCTTCCGTACGCCGCGCCGAATTAGTAGCCACAGAGCGAGTAGAGTAGCGATATTCCTGGGCGCTTAAATTCTGATAAAGTTCACCGGGGGGAATAACGGTGTTAATCGGATTGCCTGCCGCTTCCAGCACATAAGTATCGGCCCGATGCTTCCCAAGCGAGTAACTTTTGCACCTAAAATCCCCGCTTCCCGTATTACCGCCTGTACAGGGGTTAAGCTCACTTGGGCTTGTACCGCTGGGACGGTTATACCCCATAAAAGTCGCTCGAATCTCCTCAGCGCGCAGATTTAAACCAGCCTCAGCCGCAAAAAAGCCCTGAGCACTGTTGCTGGTGGCCTTGGTGGTGGCAAGTTCAATATTGGTTACAAAATGATGGGCGGCCACCATGCTTAGTAAAACTAAAATCAAAAGCAACGTTGCGACAATGACGATGCCGTGGTCATTTGTGTACGCATTACTGTTTTTAATCGGTATCATTGTTTTTAACCACCTAGTTAGAAAGCACATTCCTGGGGAAAAATCTGGCACTGAGCTGACGCTCCAGCACCTCTCCTCTAAAAAGTTCCTGACCCGTGAGGGTTATGCCGATTGACTGCATCAAGGTCCAATTATCTGAACCTGAAAAAGTTGATTGAACGCCCCCTTCTTGCATGAAGACCTCTACCTGCATATCCGTGACTCCAAAAGCCACATTAAGAGGGTTATCGCTCTCGCCATTTTCGATTAACTGCAAGGTGTCATCACTAACCCTAAACCTCCACTCCTCCATAATGTAAGCTGCCGATGAAGCATTGCTGTAATCGTTAGCCCATGTGCCCGATGCGCGCACAGCGGCGTACTGACCATTACTGTCGATCTCTCCGCTGTAATCAAAATACTCGCCGAGGTCGGTCGAGGTATCAAAAACATAAGCTCGCACGCTGCCATCACGGGCTTGACGCCATGCGCGCCAAACCTCGTAGTTGTGGGTGTTTCCGGCGTAAACACAACCCGATTCCGAACCGTAAGCAAAGATCAAGTCTGCCGCTGTTCCTGCAACAATTGGAACGCAGACTTTTAGCACCTCATCCAGTAAGTTTCGCCTTAAAATCAACTCATCTGGCGCTCCATTCACGCCATCAATCACCTCAATCGCCGGAAAGGCTCCGTTAAAATTCTCGCCTGCCACCCGCGCGGTGGAACCAATAATGTCTAACGCACCCCTTAAATCCTGATTGATCCTGGTGCGGGCCACATCCTTTCTATAGGCGTTTCGACTGTACAAAACAGAGCTTAAGGTCAGTCCTAGTGCCAGCAGTCCAATCGTTACTGCCACCAGCAGTTCTATCAGGGTAAACCCAACCTCAGCGCAGCCGGGTATATACGGTCTCAACCTCATACACCTGCTCACCTTTATAAACGACATCCACCGTGAGATGCCTTGTGTTTTCGCTTGGACAGTAAGTTGCGTTTTCACAGTATGAAACCGTCACATCATAGCTGCGCCCTCCCACCATTACTGTCTCACTTGGGGTACTACCAGAGGTAGGTAACGTACGCGGGTCACTCAACCTAAGCTCATCCAAAACTCTTTGCGCAGCCTGAATCGCTTCAGTCTTGATTTCAGTACGGGTGTTATAGTGCATAAAGCGCAAGAAAGAAGGCGCTACCGCGCTGGTCACCAGGGCTAACACGCCCAGCGCAACCAAAACTTCTACTAATGTAAATCCGGCGACTCGGTTTTTCATTAATCCCCATCGACTTCTTTAACTGCCCCGCCCAAAAATACTTCCACGAAACGGCCTCTTCCCCCGGCGGCGCTAAGTTCAATTAAGACATTATCGTCTGGTAAGCCGCGTGAGTTGTAGCAAACACTCCAATCTGTGTCGCTAAGCCTTACCCCCGTAGGTAGATCCAAAGTTAAACGGGAATCGTCGGTGGTATCTTCATCACCGCAGGTGGCACTGTAATGGGTTACGACTTCGGAGCTTGAAAGGGGAACCACGGTGTATGCAGAAGTGGTTGAAATCGCCCTGGCGCGCACCTGTTTGAAAAAAGAAACTAGTTCGGCGGTGCTGTCCTCAAGCGGGTCGTTAAGCTGCTGCAGCTGACTGACTGCTATGGCACTCACCGCCACCATCAGCCCTAGGACAGCCAAAAGCTCAATTACCGTAAATGCCGTATCGTTTCTATAGTCAGACCGCATAGAACCTCGCCGATGGGTGGTGCAAGATTCATGCAAGCTTACAGAACTTAACCTTACCGTATGAAAAGATTACGGTTTGTTGCTTCTAGGTCATGGTTATCGCTACGTTTCGAAGCATAGACTTGGGTAGGAATGTCCCCTATCCATGCAAATAATGAACACCTTGAAAGTCCGAGGAAGTACGCAGCTCTACGGGATTTCCCGTAGGTGCTCTCTGAAACCTGTATTTGTGTAGCCCTTAAAACCCGTGTTAGTTTGAAACCAACTCTGCAACAGGCGGTAAGTTATGATTTCAAGATCCATTATGGAGTTTCGGCCCGGTCCGCATCGCGCTTTCGCTTCTGATCAACCTGCTTCGGCAGAGACACCTACTGCTGGCTCCGCGCCGCGCTACTATGGGTGCCCAAACTACAATACCTGCTTAAGCATCTCTGCTGCTCTCGACTGGGAAGCTTTTAGCTGCTGCGGCTGTTCAGCCGAAGTTGACGAAGCGCTTGTATGGCAGGCGCGTCAAGCCCAAAGAAAAGATCCCGTAGCCAAGAAGATATGCAAAATTCCACAGGGCAGCTATGTCGAAGGCGGCGCAAAGAAACAACAAAGCGGAATGGAAGCTAAACTACACAAAGTGCGCATGCTTAAAAGACAGTACCTCGGTAGTTGATACACCGCAATGCAAGGCAAACCTCCTATTTCGCCTCAAGAAGTACTCACTTGTTTCGTAGTATCTCTTCGCGCTTCTCATTCAAACAGCTCGATCTCCGCAATCGACCAATCTAAAATCGGATGTTCACCCCTCTGCTTTAAAATTATGCGCTCAACTGACACAGGCTCAAATAAAAGCATCATCTCTGCCCCAGCCCTACCGTAATAAAGCATGCTTTGGTACTGCTCCTCACTAAGAAGCAGCCTGCGCTCGCCTCCCGGCAGCTCCAACTCAATCTCAAATCCACGCGGATAATCATGACGCCAGTCTCCTAATTCATAGCGCAGCGCCCGCAGCCTCCGGGGTTCTTTAAGCGAAACTACAAACTGCATATCCTTAGACTGCGGATGACCGCTGCCCCAGCGCGTGTCGGGCCTTCCATCCAATGCCTGCGTCTGATCCTCAGGCTTGTAATTGGCCTGTCCCATTAGCTGCGAGTGTGGAATCAACCTTAAATTCTTCTGACTCGGTTCAAGATCAAAGATAACATCATATCCACTCACCCGTTCACGCTTAAATCTGTAACCGCAAGCTTGCAGCGCGGCCTCAACCAAAACCGTCTGAGCCGGTACCAACACCAACGGCATCTGATCCACTCCGACGGCTGCGCCCTGCTCCTCATAAGCCTTGATGCGCACCTGCGCCGGCTCACCAAACACTACAAACTTGATCTCCTCCTCGGTTTCAAAAGCTAAACGATAACCGATCCAATAGTTGGTGCGCACAAAACTGTAACCATGCTGCCTAAGCCAAGTAATCAAGGGGGCGTGATCACTTACAACCCTTTCTCCTTCAAACACGAAAGGCTCTCCCGGTAAGCCACGACCGCCCCAGTAGCATGAAGCCAAATTGATCACTAAAATCATCGCCACCACAGCCGCGCTCAAAATTCTTCTGACCTCCCCGAGACGGCAAAGAGTAAATGCCGTCAACACAAAGATCGCGCTGTAAGCCGGCAGAATATAGCGCGGACTCTTAGCCAGACTGCCGAATGAACTGATCGAAAAAACGGCGCCGACCCCAAACAGGAATAAGATTAGGATCTCAAGCGCCGGGCCGCGGTCAAGACGCAGACAAAAAAGATTTCTAATCTGCGCGCGTCTAAGGAAAAGCAGGTATAAGAAGAGCAGGCTATAAATCAGCCCGGTCAGTAGGCTCGCAAACGGAAAGACATCCTCAGTGCCCCAATCGCGCCTGGCGCCAAGAATAATAGGTAGTGCCGTCGTAAAAAGCTCGGTTAGGTGCGCTAGAATCTCTCTCTTGCCGGATGCGCCGAATAATCTAAAGGATGAAAACTCATGTTGCAGATTGTACACCCAAAACGGCAATCCTCCCAGAAAGAAGCCAACCAGGCCACAAGCTAAATGCTTCACCAAGCGCGCTATACGTCTTCCAGGACCCCACCATAAATGACACAACATGCCGAACCCAATCGCCAGCATATAGTAAATGATCTGGTTATTGACCCACCAGCCAAATCCAAGAAGGAGCGCGATCATCAACGTACTTTTGCAGCTTAGACGTTGCGCCCTAAGAGACCGCACGCACAGCAACATTGCCAGGGTGCCGATTACCACAACCTCAATAAAACCACCACGCGCTTTGGAACTCCACACCACCAAAGCCGCCGGACAAACAGCGGCAAACAATCCACTTAAGCGCGCGACTTTGCGCCCACCCACTTCAAACCCCAGCAGATACACCAAAAGCACAAAAACTAAGGAAAAGAAAAGCGGCACGCTCTTTAGCGCGGCGGATGACACGCCCAAGCCCTGAAAAACCGGTACCGCCACCAGCGCTTCGAAGCTGCCCATGTAATCCTGACCATAGTAAAAGGCAGGAATAGGGCGACCCTCCAGGATGTGCATGGCCATCAACCCTACAATGCCCTCATCCGCATCAATCCGGAAATTGGAAGCCGTCAAAAAATCAAGCCTTAGCATCAACGCCAAAAGCACCAGCAAGACGAGCAGCTTCCAATCAGCACTGAGAGTTGCTCTAAACGAAGTCATAGTTTCTCCCCATGCTCATGACTTGATAAAACGGCGATAAGCCTCGAGCGTCAACTCACCGGTTTTAGCCCAAGTGAACCCCATCGCCTGCTTTCGTCCACGCTCACTGTAACTGCGAGCCAACTCCCTATTTTCTAGAAGAGCAGCCAGGCTCTGAGCGGCTTCTGAGACTGCATCCGGATCAACCATAATCGCCGCATCCTGCAACACCTCCGGCATACAAGAGGTGTTAGAACTTACTACCGGCAACCCTGCAGCCATAGCCTCCAGTGGCGTAAGTCCAAAGCCCTCGTAGTAGCTTAGAAAACAAAGGGCGCTACTGATGCCATAGAGCTTTACCAAATCCGCATCGGGCACATATCCCGGCATCAAGACCTGCGGCTCCAAACCAAACTCGGTTATCAGCGCCTTTAACTTTGGAAACTGCCGATTAGTTTGAATCTTGCCGGCCATAAAGAGCAGCGGAAGGTCCAACTTCTTTTCACGTCGAATCTGAAGCAGCTCCTTAAAAGCGCATAAAAGTCCACGGCAATTTTTTCTCTGATCTATGCCTCCCACATAAAGGATCAACGGTCGGCCAGATGGAATTGCGTAGCGCCTGCGCAGATCCTCGTCATCTCTACCCCACTCGACCTCGAAAAATTTAGAGTCGACTCCCAGAGGCGTCACCACAATACGTTCAAAAGGAATCTGCAAAATACGATTAACATCCTTTGCAGTATTTTGACTAATCGCCAGAACTAAAGTCGCGCCTCGGATGCCACGGTTCTCAAACCAGCGCGCTAACTCAAAGCGCCACCCCGGACATTCCGGCCGGTAAAGATGCTCCATAACAAGAGGGATCATGTCTAAAACTGTAACGATATACTTCCTGGTGCTCCACGAAGGTGCATCCATATGAGCCGGAAAATGGAGCAGATCCCGTCCTAAGCGTTGGCTGAGCCCCATGCGGATCGGATAAAGCAGCTGATTCTCTAACGTGGTCTTTCCAGCCGGGAATCGGTCCAAGACCCTCTCGACCAGCGGTAAACGCGCAAAGCTGTTATGCTGGAAAAACCTTACCCGCACATCCTGCGGAGGATTAGCCTCAAAATAATTCTTCAGTTCTTTTACGTAGCGTCCGATCCCACGCGCGGCATGCTCCTTAAAATTTGGATCGAGAGCGCTTGTATCCAGACCCACATCAAGCATTGTTTGCCCACTTATCTCTCGTAATGAACTCTCATGAAATATCCAGGTTAGAAAACAACTCCCCTACCCTGGCGCGAAATTTGTCATAACTAAGGGCACTCACGCGCTCATGCCCTGCCTGAATTAAGCGCGTCCTGAAGCTCTGATCGTGATAAATCTTAAAGAGCAGCTCCGCCATTTGGGGATGCCGCTTCTCATACACCAATACTCCCGCACGGTCCATAGTGTACGGCACCGCACTCGACGCATACGCCACCACAGGCAGCCCAAAGTACATTGCCTCGATCAACGGTACACAGAAACCTTCGTGTTCGCTCATACCCATATAAACAGTGCAATTTTGATAAAGCGCCTTAAGCTCTGAATCATCAAGACAACCCACAAAGTTCACGGCATCACTCAAGCCTAATTCATCGACCATGCGCTTTAATGAAAACGAATACAATTCAGTGTCTATATCGATACCCACCAGCCAGAGACGGCTATGAGATTCAATTTTATGGTGTAAAAAATAAAAAGTTTTTATGACGTCTTCAATGCACTTATTGGGAGCCAACCGTCCGGTGTGCAGAACCTGTAGGCCACCTTCGCTCTTAACTAGAGCCTCAATCCCAGCATTTGATTTCATCTCCCATCTGGCAAAATCCACCGGCAGTTCCAGAATGTGGGCCTCAAAACCAATGGCTTTAAGCTCGGATGCGTTGAACTTGGAGTCTGCAATTAATTGATCACTGGCAGCACAAAGCTTGGGAAGCTCCTTACGGCCGGATTCGATATCAGCAACGATGCGCGGATTAATGCCGCGAAACCATTCCGCTCCCGTCAAATTATGATAGACCATAATACGCTTAGCGCGCCGCGACTCGAGGTAAAACTGACTCAGCGGAGACCCTAAAGAAAAGTGAAGGATTAACTTACCCGAAAAATCAGACTTCAGCTCACGCCAGTCACGCGCTTGCCCCTGCAGACGCGGATGGATGTTGATCGCATACACCTCAGATCTAGCTCCCATTTCCTGAAAGCAACGCTTCAATGTCAGCACTTCACCGGAAACGGCATCCCCGTAACTTAAGGTATGTACCAGCTGATGAATCTCCATAACCAGTCCTAAAGCATCTCCGCAAAACTCTCGCGGGAGTTATTAAAAACCATACTTCCTATTAACAAACTCAAAACTGTAAAAGCCGCAAAATACACCACCTGAGCCAAAGACGGCAGTACCCCGTCCAAAATTAAATTGTGATAAAAAACCGTAATCAAGGCTAACGGATTCAGCTCTACCAAAAATTTCCATGGTTCCGGCACAACTTTAGGCGGGTAAAGAATCGGACAGAGAAAGAAGAGCAAAGTCAACAAATTGCTCACAATGTGCTGCACATCTCTTAGGCGCACATTCAAAGCGCTTAAAACAAATGCAATTCCCAAAAGGAAAAAGAACTGCAGTAAAATCAGAATCGGCAAAAAAACCACTGTCCACGGGATCGTCACTCCCCCGGCCAACATAAAGATAAACAGCAGTGGCAAAGAGAGTAGAAAATTAACCATGGTTGTGATCACCACCACGGTCGGCAGAATTTGAGCAGGGAACATCGACTTTGTGATCAAGTGCCCGCTGCTTACAACCGCACTGCACCCCTCAAGCGCCGCGCTGCTAACCCAAAGCCAGGGCAAAAGACCGCAGAACAAAAAGATTGTATAGTTTTCAACCTCATTGAAGCGGATATAATATCTAAAAACTAGCACATAAACCAACATCAAACAGAGGGGATTAAGCAGCGACCACAAGAATCCCAATACGGAGCCACGATAGCGCATCGCCAGATGACGCGTCACCAACGCAGAAATCAGAGCGCGGTAGCGCCAGATATCTCTAAAATCTTGCAGCATAAATTCTATCAGCTATTCAAATATCCAACGATGCGACGGCACGCACACACCCACTTGCTTTAAGGCTGAACGCACTGCAAATTTCAATGCACCTTTGTGATAGTCGTAGGCATAGCCGTCACTGCGGTGCACCGCCACGTCCAAAAGGTAATGCCCATCCAAAAGACCCAATCTATCTATTTCATAAATGACGGTGCCCTTAGGAGACAATGGCGGCAGCGACAATTTTTCAATATCCGTGTTGCTGCCATGTATCAACACGCCGTCGGTGCGACTAATACCGATCCCAAAAACCGCTTCGGATACAGATTCGCGTCTTAAATATTCGATTTCTATACGCACACGATCTTCAGGACGCAGCAGCAAACGCTCTGTTCCGTCTGCGCCACAGATCCGCACCGCTGAAATCTCAATCTCGCGGCTGCCCCAGCGCCCCTGCTCGGGCTCCGCTCCAGGTACACTGACCGACTCTGCTTCTGCAGGAACCGTTTCGACCGGTTTCGGCCGTCGCTCCTTCTCAAAAAGCTCTGCTTCCTCGCCTTTTTCTACAAACTCGCGGTAATGATCAATCACCCGCCTCGGATCTCCACGATCCCAAACCTCCCCGGCCTGTAGCCACAGCGCCTCGTCACTCCAGCGCTCAATCGCGCCCAAATCATGACTAACCAGAAGCAGGGTCTTGCCCTGTTTCCTTAGATCCGCGATGCGCGCCTGGCACTTAGTTACAAAGGCTGCATCTCCTACTGCCAACACCTCATCAATTAGCAACACATCCGGATCGGTATGGATCGCAAGACTAAACCCCAGCCGCATAAACATACCAGAAGAATAAGTTCGCACCGGATCGTCAATCACATCCTCCAGCTCGGCGAACCTGACAATCTCTTCAAAGCGATCATTTATTTGCTTGCGGCTTAGTCCGTGTAAAACTCCGCCAAGGTGCAAATTTTCACGACCGCTGAAATCAGGATGAAAACCCGCACCCAATTCGATTAGCGCCGCCACACGCCCGTTGACCTTAACAGTGCCGATGTCAGGCTTGTAAATGCCAGTAATAAGCTTAAGCAGAGTTGATTTGCCGGACCCATTGCGCCCGATAATACCTACTGATAATCCTTGAGGTATGCGCAGTGTAAGGTCTTTGATAGCAGTCGTATAAACAGCGGTTTGATGCTGCTGGTGCGTAAAACAATTTACCAGCGAGGTTTTTAGAGTTGTGTAGCCTGAACGAGCAGCGGTTGCGCGTTTAAAACGTTTACTGAGAGAGACAATATCAATGGCGTAACGCGCCGGATCGACCTGAGGACCTGCAAGTGTATTCTCCCGGTCGGCCTGACTGCCTCCAATTATTCCGTCCAAGCTAACTATTCCTTCTTGATAACATAGATCGAGGAGAGGTTGCGCCAGCGCTCGGCATCATCCATGCCGTAGCCTACCAGCCACTCTGCGCCCTCGAACCTGAACCCCACGTAATCCGGCTCGTAAGTTTCGTCCGTCAAAATACGTTTAATCAAAACTGCCGAACGTACCTCACAGGCACCGGCAGCCATAAGAGTTCCAGACACAGCCTCAAGGGTGCGGCCTGTGTCGCAAAGATCGTCGATCAACAGTACATGCCGACCCCGCGCGGCGATATCCACTAAATTCACTTTGACTCCGCCGCTTAACATATGATTGTTGGAGCTTTCGTACCCCCAGGTTTTAACCGGCGCAATTCTAACCGACCAATCTACTTGTCTTACTAGATCGGCGAAGAAGAACAAGCCTCCCCTTAAAACCGGAATGCCCAGAACATCTTGCCCAGTTTTGTCATACACTTCCTGGGCCCAAGTCGTTATCTCCTTCCCTATCGCAGATACAACAGCAGCGATATCAGCAGCGCTGTAAACTAGTTTGTATCGTTTCGGTAAGTCCATTCCTCACATTCCCCTACACTGAAGTAGCCAACTTTGGTGCAGACCACGAGCAAACTTAAATGTTTCGACAACTTAGCTCGTAGTATCTACTAGATCTACTTATAAATTGCAAAACCATCCATGTTTACGGCTATAATCCAGGTTTGTAGCCGGTATCCAGTATCTGTTCACATGAATATTAAGTTAGGAGATTACAATCTGTTACCAGTGCGATTATCATGAA
>JAAYZI010000181.1 GCA_012514925.1 Deltaproteobacteria bacterium
GTTACTTTCTTTGCAAGCGAGTGTGGAGACACAATTGCCAAGTACATATCCAAGTCAAAGTATGTTTCAGCCGCGCATGCAAAGGGCGCCAAACTGCCCTCCACTGTTTTCAAGGAGGGCATTTATACCGGGGGATCAAACACCATAGATAAACTCGTAGAGGAGTTGAAGTCGACGATTATTCCGGTGCCGGGGGCCTTTGTTTCTCTGTTAGCTGATAAGTCGTCAGGGGGCAGTTTACCCAAGTTCTCCAATGCGCTTAATGTTGATAGTCCTCAAAGCATGCGCTTCATTGATTGTAACTATTATCTTTGGGTGTTAGTTCAGGGGTTTCGTTGGGAAGCAGGGCACATCTACAACCAGGTGATTGCGGAGGGGACCGATGCTGGCATTGAAGCTAGTCAGGTAGTTGATACGTTCTTGTATGGTTGGCGTATCGGTTACAAACGTGATAGCAAGGGCAGCGCGGAGAAGTTAAGTCCGGAGGATCAGGCCCAGTACATAATTAATCTCATACTGCTCCATCTATTTAGGAACGAGTGGGCCATGACGCCCAGCCCAGTTAATCCCAGGTTCTCTTCATCCGAGCGCTCCGAAAATTACGCCAGTGCCTATATGCGTAATGTCGGCTCCAAATCCAAATACGGAGAGCTGTATACCTGGGCTAAGCTTATGCCTTTTATTCAGGGAGTGCTGCTCTATATTCTTATCGCTGCGTACCCTTTTGTTTGTATCGTCATTGTAATTCCAGGCTGGTGGAAGTCGATGTTTACTTGGATGGGGTTCTATGCCTGGGCTAAGAGCTGGGATGCCGGTTTTGCGATTGTGATGTCGATTGAGCGCAGTATTTGGGCGATGCTGGGTAACAGCAGTGATGCCGCTCAATTTAACCAGATCGTGGCCTCGATGCGGAACTTGGGACAAGTCAGAATTGATGATGGCGAGACCCTAGCGACGGCGGAGTATACCGCCAGTTGCGCCATGGACAAGCTTCTGCACTGTGTGGAGCCGTTTGTACGCACCGTTGAGGAGCAGACAATGGGTAAGGCGATCGAGACCTTAGATAAGGGTCTGCTTATGGCCGCGCGCTTGGATTTGGATCTGGCTAATGCCTACTATATTTATATCATGTCGGCGCTGTATTTTGCGGTGCCGGCAATTACCGGGCAGATATTATTGGGCGCTAAAGCCGGTGCTTCGGGCATGATATCCACCATGGTGGGTGGGTCCGCTCAGGAAGGCGGACGTGGAGCCGGCAGCTCTTTCACTAGTGAAGCCGGAACGCGCGGACATCATGCGGTGGCATCGGTAAATCAGGCTGGATTCGCCAGGGAGTTAAGGCAGAGTGGTTTGGCTATGGGGGCATTGACGGCCGGAAACCAGGCTCTGAAACAGGACCTACGAGCAGCGGAAGCGGGGACAGGAAACGCCTTGAACGAGCAGCTGCAGGGATATGCCAGAATGCAACAAGCGTGGGATGATAATAACATAAAGCGTGTAGGGGCATTTAAATCACTCATGCCAGCATTAAAGGGCAAGGGCTCTAAGTCGGGTTCCACCGGGTCGAGTGGTGAGGGTACGACAGGCACCGAGAGTTTTAAAAAGCCGGGGTTGGGGTCGAAAATTTGGTCGGGAATTAGCGGTGTAGCCCAAGGGATTAACGACGGTTTTAACCCGGCTTCAACCTTAGCAGAAACTGAAAATGTACGTGACTACTTAGCCGCAAATGAGGCAGCAACGGCGGCTAGAATGAATATGTCAATCGGGTCTTTCGAAGCTCAAGCTATGGGGAAGGGTTATCAGATTACGGGCAATCGCTACTCGTCTTGGGGTCAACAGCGGGCGGGCGAAGCTCAGTGGAGAGCGGCCCGTAACTTCGGCACCCAGGTGGCAGGTTACACTGCCTCGTTGGGTATATCTCCCGCTGCCTTTCATGCCGGTTCAAAACCGGTTCACATAGATGGAATGGCAGGTATGGGCATGTTAAACACCTATGGAGGAAGTGCCGGGAACGTGTACTCCGTAGATGACGCACGTGGAACCTTTATATATCCTACTGATGGGTATCTACAAGAGGTGGGTGCGGCGAGAAGCGGCCTGGAGACTCTGTCGGGCCAGATTCAAAAGACCTTTACGGTGCCTGGTAAGAGCATGGGTGCCACTCTTCAACAGATTATGGGCGCGCCGTTTAGGCCAGTGTATCAAGCTAAAACACCTCATGGAGTGGGGCGTGGCTGAGCATGTGGCGGTGGTATAGAAACGACGTGATGAGCCATATTCCACAAGGCCAACATTAAGCCGTACCAGGCTGGATGATCTTGCGTTTTATGCAAAGCAATCTAACACTATTTGTGTGATTGTATCCGTTTACATGAATATTACTTTCTCTGGAGAAAGTGAACTGAAAGTAAAACTAACTCCGCGCCGAAGTGAAATTTTATCGTCCAGGGCTACGCGCCACCGCCCGGGCAGAAAATAAAAATTGCATGATTAATTCCCCGCGTAAGCGGTTACTCAAATTTTATAGAAAATCCTGCGCCGCGCTGAAGATCTCGTACGGAGACTGAATCAGGTCCTCCACTACTTCACGAGGGACTGGGGACTCTTTTGACTTTAATACTTCGTCAATAGCCTTCTCTCTAAATTCGATATATTCAGGGGACGTGACTAGGGAGTCGCAAGCTTCTTGGTACGCCTTGTTAATACTCTCCTGGTCTGGTTCAGAATCGGGGAACCATTCCTTTAATTTCGTCTCTGCTATTTTATAATATTCTTGGCCAAAATTTGAGTTGACGATTTTAGCTCGCACTTGAGCTGCGCAGTCAGCCGCGTTATCGGCAGTCTCACGACCATATTGAATCGCGGCAATCATTATTTTGTCCTCTGGGATTTCTGGTTTGAGTTTGCTTTTAACAAATTCCTTCCAGCTTTGACCTGTCATTTGCTCCCAGTCATTGCGAAAGTAAAAGGGCTGATCTGGATAGACTAGATTCCAGACAGTCTCAACATCTTCGAAATGAGCAAAGTCTTCCGTCGTCTCAAAGATGCGCTGAAGACGGCTGGCTCTTTTTTCTTTGTCATCGGGCTGATCGCCTTGGATACTCTTTGCTTTGGCAATGCAATCAAAGTAATCTGGATCCGACTTAAAGTCGTAGAGAATCGTAAACAGCTGTGTGATTTTTTCTGGGGGATACTGTCTACTCTTTAGTTCATTGTAGAACTGTTTGTCGTTATAGTGTATCAAACCCTTTCGCAAGGGCGGACTAAGCCCCCCCAATATTGCCTTTAATTCGTTTACAGTTTGATCTTTACTAAGGTTGGATTCGCCATTCTCTAGGTGAGGGATGATGATCTTATTTAAGATTGTCGCCGGGCTGTCGAGATGCTTAGGTTGAGGGATTTTTATTCCTTGAGAGCGCCAGGTGTCATACCATGCTTCGCCGGTTGGAAAGAGATCCGGAACGACTTGAATTGGTCTACGGTTCGCGTCAGAATTATCGCGGAGATTCCTCCAACGCTCTTCCAAAGCGATGCCTTCATGGGCCGAGCCGGCCGCTATCACAGATGATTGCAGGGTCTCAAGTAGTCCTTGTTTGGTAAAGGTTCCTCTTAGAGCAGCCATCGGGCCTCTGAGATAGTTCATCCAAACATTATCATTCTCCCTGTCTAGGTCGAAAAAGTCGGATATTTTTTCTTGGGCGTAGCTTGTGTCTGGGTCGAGAAAGTCGGATATTTTTTCTTGGACGTCCCCTATTACGCCGTCCCGTTTTTGAACACGCCACTTGTCCCAAGTTGCGTAAATGGCCAGGCGCTGCTCAGGGGTATAGCTTTCTAAAATTGTTAATATATGATCGCACGCAGTTGATGATATATTTCCTAGTCTTCCAAAATCTTTGTTTAAGTGGACTCTTAGGTCATCTCTCAACACTCCATCTAGGTACCCAAGCACCGCGAAGGGAGTTTCGTTCACGTCAAACCCTTGGACTAACAGAATGGCCTCATGTTCAGCCAAAGTTACTCTGCCAGAGGTGATGTAACCGAACTTTTTTGGGAGTCCCATTTGTTCAGCTTGCTGCGCGTTTATGGAGGAGAAACACTTGCTGATATCATTTAGTATGCCAGGGGGAGTCCGCGGAACTTCAGTTTCGTTGCGGTTTCCATGGAACAGGCGTTCATATTCGGTGATAATTAGCCGAGCCTCGTACTTGGAAAGTCCGAAGAAATTTTTTTGTATGACTTCAAGTGCTTTTTTCGGGTCTCGTTGTTCCACAAGGTGCTGGTGAAGTTCTGTGGCGATTTCCTGGGCGGTGCTGTACAAGAATTCCTTTCGAATTTGTTGGAGTGTCAGCGGATCATATTTGCTGTGTGAGTGGCCTGTGTGTGGGTCTATTATTTGTTCTCTGGCAAACTCATCGAATTTTTGAATTCGCTGGGTCTGAATACGGTTGTTCCTTTCTTCCTCCGAAAGTCCGGGACTGTCTGGAAATCTCTTTTCAATTGCCCGCAGCTCCTTTACGCCTTCGGTCACTAATTTAGCCTGAACGTCAACTTCTTCCACTAGACTGCGTCCTTCGGGGAGTCTCCCAGATGGGGTAGGGCCGTGTGGAAGTAGGTTGATACGTTCAAAGATCGAGGGTGCTTCCTTGCGATAGCGTGCAACATGCGCGGCCGGGCTGTTTCCTTCTTGTATTTGGTCGCGGGCGCGATTGGTTAAACGTGGAATTGTTTCTATATTGGCGTGTGCAGCATCGAGTGTGCGCTGGCTGACGTTAAGCTCCTCCCCTGAGGGTGTGGGCATTTTAGCTTTAGCGTAGGCTGTGGGTATTTCTTCGCTTGGTTTGAGGCTGGGGATTGGTTCCAGAGGCTCTAAAGCTCTCATAATGTCGGTCGTTGTGCACTGTATGATTGCGCCGGGTGCAGTTGGAATTTCGTTTGCCAGGATGGGTTGGGCGCTAGGTACGGCAAGTTCGTTAAGTGAATTGGCAGGATCTGGAGCTGCGTCGGGCTGAGGTGTTGCTTTCCTCGAAGATTCGGTCCTAACTCCCCTATCCTCAATTATGACTCCGCTTGCTGGCATAATCCCCCGTACTGATCCGCCCTTTGGCCAAAAAGGCACGTGTCTATCAGTGTTATGGAGCAGGAAGCGGTGTAGGTTGCGTATTTGATACTCTTTATAATTGCACCAGTAACAGATTGTAATCCCTAAACTTAATATTCACGTGAATGGATACCGGATACTGGATGTCGGATGTCGGATGTCGGATGTCGGATACAGCCAAGTACAGCTCACAAATTTTTGTTTTCGGCCCCAATAATATCGCAAGGTTACATTCACTTTCTCTGGAGAAAGTAAAATCTGGGACGTAAAATCTGAAATGCCTCTCCGCCTGTCCTTCGTATGGACGTTTATTCGTATCAGCGGCAGCTTGAAAATGTGTAGTGGAATCCCGTACTCAAGCAACAGTGCTTTTGGGGGAAAAGGTGCGGGGCTAGTCAGCCGGCTAGTCAGTCGAAAGGTTCGAAAGGTGCGGGGCTACTCAGCCGAGATATGCATTCACTTTCTCCGGAGAAAGTAAAATGGAGAAGGCGCACAAATTTTTGTTTTTGGCTCTAATAATATCGCGGGGTTACCCTTACTTTCTCTGGAGAAAGTAAAATTGTGCTGCCGCTTCGCCTGGCCCTCGTATGGACGTTTATTCGTATCAGCGGCGACTTGAAAATGCGTAGTGGAATCCCATACTCAAGCAACAGTGCTTTTGGGGAAAAAGGTGCGGGGCTAGTCAGCCGAAAATAGCGGCTGCCATATTCACTTTCTCCAGAGAAAGTAATATCCATGCAAGCAGTCACAGTACCGCTTACGCGTGGAATTGATTACGCAATTTTTGTTTTTAAGCCTCTCGGCGGTGGCGCGGAGTTAA
>JAAYZI010000182.1 GCA_012514925.1 Deltaproteobacteria bacterium
AGGATTACCACAAGGCGCCCACCTGCTACGGCGTGCGCGACAAGTTTTACCCCCTGCACGAGTTCCGCTACGACCAACTGGAGCAGGAGCCCTACAGCAAGCTGGGCCGCTGCGCCTACTGCTATCCGCCGCTTCGCGTGGCCCAGATCGAGCAGATGAACCTGAACGTGGGGGTCCTGGGTCTGCGCTGATAGTATAAAACCAATCAAAGAGGCACTCCGCAACAGGGCAGAGTGCCTCTTGCGTGGTTATTTGCTATTATTCTGCTTGTTATACCGATGTAAATATAGTGCATCAAAAGCGATGCAAGCTTTTCCCCACTGCAAGGAGCAGACGAGGGAGCGTAGTGGCGCAACGCCGACCGAGCAGCCGACGCAGCAGTGGGGCAAAAGCACCGGCGCGACGATGCGTTAAGGTTTGGAATCAATATTACGCCAACCGGGTATCCTGCGCAGCAGTAGGGCAAAACACCAGCGCGAGAATGCGTGAAAGCTTGAAATCAGCATAAAAGACACAAAAAATTTCACTCAAAAAATTACACAAAACACTTGACACAAGTTTCTTATTGAGATATTGTCCTAATAAAGATAAAGTTTGATTAAGGGGGTGGCTGCCATGGCGAAGCGAAACACAATTCAGCGAACCCTGGTATTGGAAGCGGTACGCAAACTCCGCTGCCATCCCACAGCAGACGAAGTATATGCAGAAGTTACCCGTAAACATCCAGCGGTCAGTCGCGGGACAGTCTATCGAAATCTGAATCAGCTTGCAGCAAGAGGAGAGATTAGCAACATGGAAATCCCTGGCTGCGCAAACCACTACGACCACTGTTGTGATGACCATTACCACGCCAGATGCTTGCAATGTGGCAAGGTTTTCGATGTGGATATGGACTTCATCCCGGACCTGGAGAAAAACATCAAGAACACTCACGGCTTTGAGCTCAGCGGATATGACCTTGTTTTCAAAGGCATCTGTGCTGAATGCAAATCGAAAAACGATGGAAGCTCAAAAGACCGTCAACCATAGAAAAGAACGGCGATTTCCATTTTTGAACAGTGCGCATACGGGCGCAGAAAACCCGTAAATATATATAAAGGAGACATGAAGATGAGAAGCATTACCAAGCTCGATCTGCAATATGCGCATCGCTTTTATGGATTTAAGGGCGAAGCGCAATATCTGCACGGACACACCGGCATTCTTACCATCGAGGTAGAGGGTTCTGTCAACATGGGGGTCAACATGGTATTCCCCTGCAACGAAATTCAGAAAACTGCCTGGGACGTTCTCAAGAACTTCGATCACGCGCTGATTCTCAGAGAAGATGATCCATTGTTACCAGCTATTCTAGATGTTTATGAAAAACAGGGAATCAAGGATGGACATCCAAACAACAGCATGAAAGGTCCCGCCTTTAAGACGGAACTGGCAACCGCATATCCCGACTGCCGCCTTGTGGTTACGAAGGAAACCATGACCGTTGAAGGCATGATTAAAATCGTCTACGAGCTGCTGAAGGATAAGCTGAACATCGTGAAGCTGACCTTCTCCAGCGGCGTTAACGTGGCCTCCGAGTGCTATGAACCGCACCTGGAAGTGGACCGTTGCCCCCTGTGTGGCATTGCATTGGATAAAAGCGGCGTATGCCCCAAATGCGGGTACAGAAAGGCCTAATAGTTCAGATTCCATATAGCGTGCTGATAATGCGACATACCCACAAAGCGCAATCGACAATAAATCGGTTGCGCTTTGCTTTTTCGCCCGACATGGGCGATAACTGGGTGATGGGGCTTCTGTTATGGC
>JAAYZI010000183.1 GCA_012514925.1 Deltaproteobacteria bacterium
AATTGCATGATCAATTCCACGCGTAAGCGGTTACGAAACATGTGTTACAAATTTATATTAATAATTTTAGTAGGTTAGGGAGTTGTTAATTTACTTTTATTTGATGTTTACGTGAGGGATTGGTGATTTCTATTGTGTATGCTAAGACATAACCAGGTTTTCTTGGCAGTCGTGCCATGAGGATTGGAAATAATCACTGTTGTTTTATTTACCGTTAGTATTGCAAGGAGAGAATTATGTCTGAGGTTTGTCGTAAGCAAGAAATGGCTGTGGAAGGGCAGGAGAAGGAAGAAGGCGCTACCATGATCGAGTATGCCCTGTTGGTTGTGCTCATCGCCATTATCGCCATTGCAGCTTTAAGATTTCTCGGCGAGAGGGTTTCGAGTCAGTTTTCAGCTGTAGCGGTAAGCATCGGTGGAGAGCAGTAGGACACCGGCCTAACCGTTTGAATTGGTATACAATCGCTGCGGTCTTGCTTTTAGTTCGCTCCGCAGACGTTAGTGTTGTGCGCGGCGGTCGCAGTTGACTGCCGCGCATTCCTTTCTTTCAATAAGAAAGGAGGGGTGTCGCACCTTGAATATTGCGAGGGATTTTTCTAGAATCCGTCGCGTCGTTGTGAGTGGCAACGACGGTCTTTGTTTTCATTTTAAATATTAGGCCGTTAAATTTCAGGGAAGATTTTGGCTGCGTATTTGCGGCCTTGGTTGTTTGATGGGCCGCTTCCCGTGTCAAAGTTCTAAGGATAGTTAGATGCCTACAATTAGCCATCCGCTTGAGTTTGAGCTTCCTCTTATGGAGGTAGAGGCGCAGCTTGAAAGCCTTCGTGATGAAATCGCCGCTGGTAATCAGGATAAGCGGGATGAGTACGCCAGGCTGGAGAAACGTGTTGGTAAGATGCGCGAGGATGTGTACGGTCGCCTTAGCCCGTACCAAAGAGTGCAGCTTTCGCGCCATTTTGATCGCCCGTTCTGCCAGGATTACATTAAGCACATCTCCCCTAATTTTGTGGAGCTTCACGGTGATCGGTTGTTTCGGGACGACCCGGCTATTCTCGGGGGTTTGGGAAAGGTTGGCGCGTACAACGTGGTCTTTGTTGGGCAGCAACGTGGTCGAAATACCAGTGAGCGGCTGCGCTGTAATTTCGGAATGCCACAGCCTGAAGGATATCGTAAAGCGTTGCGATTGTTTAAGCTCGCGGAGAAATTTAACTTACCGGTTATTAGCCTGATAGATACCACTGGCACATATCCTGGTATCGAAGCAGAGGAGCGCGGTCAAGCTGAAGCCATCGCGAGAAATCTAAAAGAGCTTTCTGTGCTGCGGGTGCCGATCATCAGCGTCGTTATTGGAGAAGGCGGCAGCGGGGGGGCTTTGGCGATAGGGGTGGCGGATCGCATCCTGATGCTTGAATATGCCTGTTATTCGGTGATCACCCCCGAGGGGTGCGCTTCGATTTTGTGGCCTGATGGTTATAGCGAATCGCCGGGGCAGTATGCGGCTGTGGCGGCAGAGGCTTTGAAGCTGACTGCAAATGATTTGAAAAAATTTGGTATTATCGACGAGGTTGTGCCAGAACCGCTTGGGGGGGCGCACCGTAATCACCGCGAAGCGGCTGAACTGCTGCAGGCGGCGTTATTAAGGAGGTTGAAAGAGTTAAAAGAGCTTTCAGTCTCGGACCTCTTGGAGAGGCGTTATGCTAAATATCGCGCTATAGGAGTGTTTAGCGAGAATTAGTAAACGCTAGAGATTTGGGGGGTCGTTGGATGGCTTGAGATGGTACATTGGGAAGTGCATGGGAAAAGACGCAATTGAAATGAACGGGGTAGTTAAAGAGTGTTTTCCAAACACTACTTTTCGAGTGGTTTGTGATAATGGCCACGAGCTATTGGCTTATTTGGCAGGCAAGATGAGGCGTTTCAATATCAGGGTTATGACGGGAGACTATGTCTTGGTAGAGATTTCGCCGTACGACCTTTCTAAAGGGCGGATTGTTAAGCGGATGCAGGAAGTCCCAAAAAATAAAGAGTAATTCATATACGTGGGGTGGAACACCACCGCTTTTATAAAACGCCGTATCAGCCCGTGTTCGTGCTGTGCCTCTGTTACGTGGAGGCACCTGCCTGCAAAGAAAAACAGAACTAGTGCCAGTATATTATGTGAATAGCATAAGCTTTAGCGTGTTCCTGCCGATAGACTTATCAGAGTCTTATCAGCTAGGAATGAGGGCTAGTGTCTAACGATTGTTTATCCACGATCGGAAAATATCAAATTATTGGCACGCTGGGACGTGGCTCGATGGGGGTGGTGTATAAGGCCAGGGATCCAGAGATCGGAAGGATCGTGGCGGTTAAAACTCTGCGCAAGATCGTGGCCAACCAGTTTCAAGATTGCACTGCGGCCCTAGAGCGTTTTCGTATGGAAGCCCGTTCGGCAGGGAATTTGCGTCATCCGAATGTGATCACTGTTTTTGAGGTCAACATCGAAAATGATATCCCTTATATCGTTATGGACTACGTCGAAGGAGAGTCACTGGACCGATTGTTACTGCGCCATAGTCGACTAAGCCCCGAGCTGACTTTGTTCTACCTTAAGCAAATTGCCGCTGGACTAGATGCAGCGCATCAGCGCGGCGTTATTCATCGTGATATTAAGCCCAGCAATTTAATCGTAGATCGAGAGGAGAACGTGTTCCTCGTAGATTTCGGGGTTGCCAGTATCAGCCAGAGTTTTTCTGACGGCTCCAGGCCGACCAAATCCGAGCCGGTTATGGGCACACCCGGTTATATGTCCCCTGAGCAGATTTTGAACAAGGATCTCGATTTCCGTACGGACCTATTTAGTTTAGCGGTGGTGGCTTTTGAGTGTTTTACAGGCATCCGACCGTTTCGTGGTGAATGCTCTTCCGAGGTCTTGGCTAATATCTTGAATGCTTCCCCGATTCCGCTTACTTCCCTGGTTGATTTACCGCTGGCGCTAGAAGCTGAGTTTGAGCGGGCTCTGGCCAAGGATCGCACGGTGCGTTTTGAAACCGCCGAAGCTTTGGTAGCTGCCTTGGCCGGCGCGTTGGGAGTGGATCGAATTGAAAAGCCCCGCAGGGAGGTGGTCAGCCAAGGGCGAGGTCCAGTACGGAAGCGTAAAATTTCAGAGTGGAAATCTCTCCCTCGTGTAGGGAAGCCTCCGGCTGCGCCAAAGCCAAATGTTAGGAGAAGTGAGGGAGTGTCTAAGCAAATTTTGCCGGTTCCGGTACGTGGCCCGGCCTCTCCCGGAAAGTTAACAAGTGCCGAATCGTTTCAGTCGCAGTTAAACCGTCTACCCATGGAAGATAGCCTGCGTTATCCCGTGCCGGGAGAACTTTTTGCTCATATAACTGACTCTTTGAGAGGCGGAGATCTTCGGGTGCCATGGTGGAGGCGCACTCGTTCGATGGTGCTGTTACTAATGGTTTTCTCAGTTTGCATCGTAGCCTTGATGATTTGGAACTTAAACGTGTCCAGTCCTTTGGTAGAGCAGAGTCCTACCAAAGAAGCGCCGCAAGCTGTTGCTTCAAATGAGGTATTTAACTGGGAGAATATCTCTCCCGGCACCAAAGAGGTGTCGCCCGATAAATTAATCTCAGAACTATCGGACCAAGAGCTAGTTGGGGTGCTTACGAATAGCGACTCTCCTGAAGATCGCATTTTGGCAGCGCTTAACGAAGCTGAGCAGCGCCGCATCTCCGGTCTGGTTGAAGCTGTCGCATATGCTTTGCAGAACGATTCCTATGTAGTGCGTATAGAGAGCATTAAATTGTTGAAGCGGTTAAATGATAAGCGTTCAGTATTGCTCCTGGTTGGGATTCTGGATGATCATGACCCAGCCGTGAGAGGTTGGGCGGCTGTGGCCTTAGGGTCGCTAGGCAGCCGCAAGGCCTTGGGTTACCTTTCCTCCAGGTTGGCCAGGGAAGATCAGGCCAGTGTGAAAAAGGTTATACGGCTTGCGATAGAAAAGATCAGTGGCTTGCCCGTGGAGAACCAGGATTAGCTGGATATACTTTACTGGGGGAGTTTCGCACTGGGTGTTTTTGTGGCTAAATAGCGGCATGTTCAGACTGGTAGGTGTGTTTTTCTTATTTTGCTTATGCGCGTTTGCAGGGTGTGGCTGGTTTTCCCCGGAGCCGCAGCCGGTTTTACCGCCTCCGCCGGAGTATCACTTACATACGGTAAAATATGCGGGAGAAACTCTTAGTTTAATAGCGGCCTGGTATACAGGTTCTTCTGAGAATTGGCGTGAGGTTGCTGCAGCTAATGAAGGGTTAGACCCCAACTTAATTAAATCCGGACTCATCATTAAGATTCCAAAAGCGTTAGTCATTAGGGAGTCTCCACTGCCTCCGGTGCGGCTTAGTGTGGAGGCGCCCCCTAAAAAACCTAAAGCGATCAATTCGAGAAGTGAACCTCCCGTAAGTAAGCTGCCGCAGCCCAATCCAGAAGAAGTTCTACCTAAGCCGTTAGCGGAAGAAGGGCGCATGCCGTCTTTCTCTCCATCGCAAGCAAGTTCGGTTTCTGATGATTATGAGGCGGAAACTAGAAGGATATTGGAGGAGTTCCAAAAGGAGAGAGAACGAAAAAAAGCCGGTTCCCCAGGCACCACCTCTGCGGAGCAGGCTGGCGGGCTTAAATCGCGTGATCAATTCTTAAAAGAGATGCTGGAGGAGAGCGCCGCAGATTAATAGCTCTACCCCATTACATGTAATGGGGTAGAGCCGTATGATCAAATTTTGACTTATACACCAAATCCCAGGAAAGATTTGTATCCGTTCACATGAAAGTTACTTTCTCTGGAGAAAGTGATATTAATTTTGCGTTATCGCCCAGGCTGAAAGCAAAATTGTGTGATTAATTCTATGCGTGAAAGGTTACCAAAGATTTTATTGTTTAAATAAGGTGGAGTGATTATGCCGAGAACGGAAGTTGCAGTGATCCCAGGTTCGTTTGACCCTCTTACCAACGGGCATATGGATTTGATTACCCGTACACTCTCGATTTTTGATCGTGTGATAGTGGGAGTTATTTCTAATCCAGCAAAGTCTTGTCTTTTTACCATCGAGGAACGTATGGCGCTGATTCGTGGCTGTTGTGCCGCTTTCGGAGATCGCCTGGCTGTCGGGTCGTTTTCAGGTTTGTTAGTTGATTATCTCAAGCAAGTTGGCACCTTGGTGATGGTCCGCGGGCTAAGGGCGATCAGTGACTTCGATTATGAGGCCCAGATGGCGTTGATTAACAAACGTCTATCCCCAGAGGTGGAAACTTTCTTTCTAGTCGCCCGAGAGGAGAACTCTTATGTTAGCTCAAGCTTGGTTCGACAGATCGCCCCTCTGGGAGGGGATGTGTCAAAACTCGTACCGCCGCTAGTGGAAGCTGCGCTTAAGCGCAAGTTTTTTGGAGACAGTGCCACCTAAAAACTCCACTTCAATTTTGCGCCCCAGACTTTACTTTCTCCGGAGAAAGTAAAAGTTTAGTACCAAAGGAATAGAAAAAATACTGACTACTGCACTTTACTCGTTGTTGATCGTATACTTGGCCGCTACGCAGGCTAAGGAGCAGGCTGCGGGTTTGCCTTCACTGTGGGCGCGCAATGCTTGCAGGTCGGATTTCCAAACGATATCGCCTGGCGCGATTAAGCAAACACTGTCTGGTTGGTAATTAAGAAAAAGCTGCCCATCTTTAAAGTAATAGTGCAAATCGCTGCTTTCAACTTCGTATGAGCGCATTAGCGGCGGAAGATCTGCAGGCCTAAACCATAATTTAATTTCTCGCTCCGCTTCAGGATCTGTAGCAGAGGCGTGAATAAGGTTATCAAGCCGCTCTCCGACCTGGACGCCGGCCTCGTCCTTTAAAGGCACAACTGTTCCAAGCGCACGGATGCAACCTGGCTTGGTCTCACGCGCAACGTGGGGGTTGGTGGGTCCAACAATGCCCCGCACAATCTGCACGGCATTGGGACCTTGATACACCAATGCAATCACCCTGCGTTTTTCAGGTTGATCTGGGTAGTGACTAATACCTTTGATGTACTCAATCAGCGGA
>JAAYZI010000184.1 GCA_012514925.1 Deltaproteobacteria bacterium
ATATATCGCGCGTAAACGGTTATTATCGCGCAAAAGCCAGGCCCCGTAAGCATGAACATTAGAATTCTTATACGCATAGTCGGCAGCCTAATAGCTTGCCTAGGGTTGGTGCTGCTTGTGCCAGCCGCGTACGGACTCTTTGAAAGCGGCTCCGGTGAGGGCCCGTTTCTCTGGACGGCACTCATAGCGGTCGCTGTGGGTCTCACGCTCTGGCTCAGTCAAAGAAATTATCACGCTGAGCTCGACCACCGCACCGCACTGGCCGTAGTCGCCATCTCCTGGGTAGCGGCTTGCCTTTTTGGCGCGCTGCCATTTTACTTAAGCGGCAGCGCCGGATGGCTTGATTCCTTATTTGAGGCGACCCCGGCTTCACTAGCACAGGCGCTTCAATTTTCACTGACGTTGAATCACTGTCCAAACCTCTATTACTATGGCGCTCCCTTACGCAGTGGCTGGGAGGCTTGGGAATTGTGCTCTTTTTTATCGCAATTTTGCCGACGCTGGGCTTTGCCGGGGTGCAACTCTTCCGTGCCGAGCTTACTGGGCCCAATAAAGACCGCATCACTCCACGCGTAACAGAGACCGCGCGCAAAATGTGGTTGATATATCTAGCCATGACCCTGCTGCTGGCACTCCTACTTAAAGAGCTGGGCGGGCTTACATACTTTGATGCCACTAACCACGCCCTCGCTGCCTTAGCCACCGGTGGCTTCTCCACTAAGAACACCGGAGTCGCCTACTTTAACAACCCAACTGTTGATTACCTGCTGTCGATTTTTATGTTGTTGGCCGCCACGAACTTCGGCCTGCACTTTAGATTCTTCCGCCAGCTAGATTGGCGGGTAATTTTTGATACCGAATTTAAGTGGTTCCTAGGCATAGTATTTGGCACGACCCTAATTATGACCGCCTGTAACTTCAGTCAGCATAACTATCCCACCCTGACTGAATCCTTCCGCCACTCGTTCTTCGTGCTCACATCCACCATAACCACCACTGGATTTGCCAATGCCGACTACACAGTTTGGTCACCTCTGTGCCAATTCCTGATCTTGCTGGCAATGCTTATGGGCGGCATGTCAGGGTCTACCACCGGCGGCATAAAATGCATTCGGATCGTAGCCGCGCTTAAGCAGCTATGGCGCGAGTTTAAACAGCTTATCCATCCAAATGCGGTTATAGCCATCAAAGCCAACCACCGCGCCATTCCCGATTCAGTTGTAAGCGCCATATGGAGCTTTCTCTTCCTGTATATTTTTGTAGCGCTAGTAGCAACCGCCCTGATCTTAGCACTCGGCCTGGAGCTTATACCGGCTTTTAGCGCAGTGGTCTCTTGCCTTTCAAACGTCGGCCCAGCTCTGGGTGACCTAGGCCCAACCTCAAACTTTGCCCACCTCTCCGCAGGCATAAAAACCATTCTTACCTTATGCATGTTGCTGGGAAGACTGGAGATGTTTGCAGTATTGGTGATCCTGACCCCAGCCTACTGGAGAAGCTAAAAGAGCAGTCTATGATAATTGACTTTTCCATTCATGTACTAGCAATTTTTTTGGGTAGCTCTCCAAGCACCTCTAAGTTTAAGCTACACGTATGTCAAAACCTGCTTCCGACTTTTTAATTATCGGCGCTGGCATAATCGGCCTGACTGTGGCCTATCAACTTCGAAAGCGCCACCCCCACGCCTCCATCACAATTATTGAAAAAGAAAGTGATGTAGCGAGACACTCCTCAGGACGAAACAGCGGGGTGCTGCACGCAGGTTTTTATTACAGCGCCGACTCCCTAAAAGCGCGTTTTTGCGTTTTAGGAAACGGCGCCTTAAAAGAATACTGTCGCCATAAAAAGCTTGCCATAAACGAATGCGGGAAGCTAGTAGTTGCAAAAAATGAAGAAGAGCTGGAACAGCTCTACGAGCTAGAGCGTCGCGCCAAAAGAAACGGAGCGCCAGTAACACTGCTTTCGGAGGAGGACGCTCAAAAGATTGAGCCTAACGTCCTGACCCACAAGCAGGCGCTTTGGTCGCCAAGCACTGCCACCTTAGATCCGACCTCCCTATGCGCGACGCTGCGTGACGATATTTTATCAAAAAATGTGACCGGACTTTTCTCCACACGCTACCTGAGCGCCTCTCAAAACACCGTAAACACTACCAACGGCACCTTATCCGCCGGGAAAATCATAAACTGCGCTGGGCTGTATGCCGACAAGGTAGCGCATGATTTCGGGTTCGGCCGAAAGTATACAATCATCCCATTTAAAGGCATCTACCTTAAATACAAGAAAAACCATACCGATCTCACCACTAACATCTACCCCGTGCCGGACCTAAGGAATCCATTTCTCGGAGTGCATTTTACCAAAACTGTAGATGGGGCAATTAAGATCGGGCCGACCGCCATTCCGGTTTTTTGGCGGGAAAACTACGGTTTCAAATCAGGCTTTCAGGCCGCAGAAGCAGCTTCGATCCTGTACCATGAAGCCATTTTATTTTTAACCAACGCTTTTGGATTTAGAGATTTAGCCTTTGAAGAGGTCAAGAAGTACTGCCGCACCTACCTGATCAATTTGGCTTGTAAACTTGTAAAAAACGTCGACCCCGCAGGTTTTGGCGACTACACCGCTCCAGGAATTAGAGCCCAGCTCTTAGACCGCGGCACTCGCGAGCTAGTTCAAGATTTTGTGGTAGAGGGGGACCAGCACAGCGTGCATGTACTAAACGCCGTCTCCCCTGCCCTGACTTGCAGCTTTCCCTTTTCCGAGTGGGTCGTCGAAAAATACATCGAGGCGTAACCAGTTTTCCTCCATGCGTGGACGGTTACCATGAAAAGGCACTGAGGATTAATACACGTAGCCAAACCTGGTGAGGCAACTTAGTTCACTCCGCCGCTACCGGAGCGTGGTCACTGCGGATGGCATACTTGAAAAAGTAGTTACTTACCGGCAACCCCAAGACTAAACCCCATACCCCGAACAACTCTCCGCCCATCGTGAGAATTATCAACACTAACACGGGGTTCAAACGCAAATGATGACCAAAGATGCGCGGATTGAGCACATAAGCCTCAATCAAATGGATAACTGTAATCATGCCCGCTGCCATAAACATCATCCCCAACCCTTCCTGCTGCAAAGCTAACAAGCAAATCGGCACCGAACTGATAAAAACTCCAGCGATTGGTATAAAACTGCACAAGAATACGATCAGCAAGAAGAAAGCCAATTTACTGGTAAGTCCCAACAGCCACAAACCAGCCGCAGTCAGAGTGGTGTTAAGCAATGCGATAAAAAACTGTGCTTCCAAGGCCTGCCCCAACACTGCTGCAAAATGATAAATGCCCGGACCAACCTCACGGTATGCGAAACGAAGCTTAGTGTCTTCCAAACCCCGCACCAAAGCGGTGAGCCTCTCTAAATCAAAAACGATCAAGAAAGAAAAGAGCAGAGAAAGCAGGAAGGCTGAAACCATGCCGAAGATATCTTGTCCGATGCGCCTCATCCGATCCAGTGTGGCCTGGACATTCTTATGCCCGGTGCTGACTTCACCAAAACCAAAAAGCTGCTGTAAAAGCGCGGCACTGGCCGAGCCTTCCGGCCGCCAAGTAGCGTCCTCTTCATTGTAAGATTCGTGCGCAGCCAACTCTCCAAGCTGAGGCATAAACTCGCTCATGATCGGATAACTCTTGGACATATCCAGAAGTTGATTATCAATCGCGCGCAAATACACTCCGAAACTATTAGCAAAAAGCCGGGCCTGCTCAGCCACCGGCGGAAGCATGAAATTCCCAACGGTTATTAACCCAGCCAAAAAAACTAACCCAGAAATAACCACCCGCAACGCCCGACAGCGCACAAAAGGCTCCAAGCGAACTACGGCGCGGTACTGGATATAGGCAAAAACGAAAGTAAGAAAAATAAGTAGGAAGAATGACCGCAACAGGAAAAGGATGCCAAACAGCGCGCACCAAACCACAATCCTAGTTAAAATCGAGGAGGCGCGCCGCCACACCACTAGCAGCGCCGAAGGCTTTGACGAAGATCCCATATTCTGCATGGCGGCGATTATAGTGCAAATTTATAAGAAGTCACAAGTCAGAAAGCTCGCTTTGAGCAGCAAAAAAACTGTACGAGTTAAGGATTAATAATACAGAGACAGTGGAGGCAGATTTAATTTCTTTCAACAACGTTGCAAAACGCTTCTCGCCCTGCTCCACATCAGCCTTAATAATCTCTTCCACTACAGCCGGATGCCAATCCACGCCCGGGCTCGGTGTTCATTAAGATCCACACTTCCCTAAGCGGCTCTGCTAGAGCCTTAACCATCGCTTCTCTAAGTTTACTCACCCGGGATTCATAGTAACCGAGATCAAACTGCTCCCCCTTCTTGCCTAGCAGGCCCAACTGCACCTCCCAAAACTACATACTGAATTGAGCCTCGACCATCGGCAGAAATTTTCGATCAACTAGTGTAACTGCAGCGGCTTCTTACCTCGCCATACAACAAACGTGGTGTGGAAACTGAAGAAAAGTGCAGGTATGCCAAAGTCACTTTAATTATCTATTTTTTGGATATCGTTACAAGAACGAAATGGCGAGAGTGTCATCAATAGAGTGGACTGATGTCACTTGGAATCCAGTGACTGGCTGCACCAAAGTCTCTCAGGGGTGCAAGTTCTGCTATGCCGAGCGAATGGCGAAACGCCTGCAAGCGATGGGTGTTGAGCAATATAGAAACGGCTCCAAGTTGGCGCTCGCGCCGCAAGTTCTCGATCAGCCCTTTTCCTAGAAGAGTCCTAAAACAGTCTTCGTAAATTCGATGAGCGATCTGTTCCACAAGGACGTCCCCGTCGGGTTTATCCGACAAGTGTTCAAAGTAATGAACGAGACATCGTGCCACACTTATCAGGTACTGACAAAGCGATCTGAAAGGCTAAAGGAGCTGGCTGATCAATTCGATTGGACTCCCAATATTTGGATGGGAGTTTCTGTCGAGGAAGAGAAAGTCAGTCACCGAATTCCCGATCTGATCGCGACACCGGCAAGGATTAAGTTTCTCTCCTGTGAGCCGTTAATTGCCCCCGTCGAAAGCCTATATTTGGACTGTATCGACTGGGTAATTGTGGGCGGTGAATCAGGACTGGGTGCTAGACCCATGGAAAAGAAATGGGTTGATAGCATTTTCCGGCAGTGTCGCAAGCACAAAGTGAAATTTTTCTTTAAACAGTGGGGTCGTCCGCAGTTCAATGTCGACGCCGGAGACCCGATTATAGACGCCGAACATCCCCAACACGCTAAAGGTGGTTGCCAGTTAAATGGTAGAATCATTCGTGAAATGCCAGTTCAGCAAGCGGAAGCATTCGGTTGATCTAATGGGACCTCCTACCGTTATTGTCAGAGCACATTCTTGGCTGCATTTCCAATATCATCGCCTAAGAGCACTCAGCTACCGCCACGTTCATCAGGTGATGATGTAACGAGGCGCGGCAGCACATCGTTAAAGTAAGCCTAGGTGATAACCTTGTTAAGACTGCACAAATTTATCCCCCGGGACGTACATAAGATCCAAGCGGATTCCAATCGGGAGTGCCGTAATGTTTGGAGTCCAATCCGGCCAAGCGGAAAAGTTGCCTGACAGCGTCAAAAACACGGTTATCTTCAACACCCAGGACCTCGTTTTGAAACTCAGGGTATACGCCAGCAGGAGAGAATGGGGCGCTTTGAGGATATTCCAGAGTGGGATCTCGGTGAACAAACACTACGTTCTGCATGAAGCCTTTAACTTGAGAGTAAGCCTGTTAGTTTTCCATCATCAATTTCAGATATAACGAATCTTAACTTGCCAGCTGCCGTTCTGGGAATAGCGTCAACGTAATCAAAATCCAGCGTGATGTCAGCACCTAAGCGGTTTTGCATTTCTGCGACTAACTTTTTTTCATCTTGAGCAGAATATTCGGGGCCCTTTACGATACGCACTATAATGCCTCCAGGGGCGATCTGCACAAGTTGAGCCTCCCGGATTTGGACCATGTCTTTAAAAATATGGGCCATCCGACCGATGCG
>JAAYZI010000185.1 GCA_012514925.1 Deltaproteobacteria bacterium
ACTCCGCTTAGTTTCTCCTGAGCCCCACTTCCTTCGTGGGGCTTTTTTTATGCGGCTGTATTTACTTTCTCTGGAGAAAGTAAGTCGGGGGAGTAAGAGGAGGGGTATTTAAAAGAGGGAGCGGCTGGTATTCCCTGGAGCCGAGAGGTCTACTGCCCTACTGCTCTACTGTTCTGCCGCCATAGAGGCACGTTCAATCGCTTGTCTGAATTTTTCGCGCATCAAGTTTCGCCGTTCCTCTCTATCCATGGTAGCAAAATTTTCAGGGAACATAGCTTCGTTTCGTAAAGTGGCGTGGGAAGGCGGCCTGATTGGGCCGTCGTCTTTTGAACTTGCTGCTTGCAAGGCGTTGAGCAGTTCGAAGTGTACCTGCTTGGTGGATGATGGTTTAAGGTCTTGCGGTTTGGCGTTTGGCCGCTTATCTCGTAATGGGTAAGATCTTGGGTCTTCAGTTTCAAAGCTCTCTAAGATCGACTTTTTAATCGCTACTGGATAGGTATCCAGGATAAAATTAGGCACGGGTGCCGGGGTGGGATCTGGTTTGAGTTCTGGTGCGGGTGTCTCTGGAGCTTCTGGAGGAGCTGGCAGCAAGTTGTCGTTTGGTTGTTGTTCGGCAGAGATGGGCTGGGTTAGTGGCGCGGGTGGTGGATCTTGTGTGGTAAGACTCTGAACTGGCTCTGGCGCTGGATCTTCTACTTCTAGTTGCTGGGTCTTAGGCTGATTGAGGGTGGTCTGCAGAATATCGTCGTTATTATTTAAGATGAGTGATTGGGCTGCGAAGATCGCCAGTACAATCACCGCAAGTGCCAGGCCTAAGGCTTTATGGCTTAGACTCCGTCCGGACTCGTGCATAACCCACTTAGGGACTTTGAAATTGAAAGGGAGTTTGGTACGGGACTTCTTTTTTTCTGTCTGCTTTGGAGTATGAGCAGTGCCGTATTTTCGTAGCAGCTTTGCAAAGATCAGATGGGATTGTTTTCGACTGTGAGTTTGGGGCTCCGCTTGCACCAACTGTGATGGCATGGCGATAAGATTAGGTTTTGCATCGGCGTTATGATCGGGTTGTGAGGCTCCATCCTTAATCTCGCGCCTTACCGTTTTGATTATCTCTTGGAGAGGGTGTGGGCAACTGTCAAAACCAATGGTTTTTTGGCGGAGTTCCCCTACTTGCACGCGGATAATTAATTCATTATCAATCCAACATTCCGGTCTAAAATCCAAGCTAGGAATAAGGACAATAGCGTTGGTGTTTCGCACGTATTCCACTAAGAGCTGGGCGAAGCGCTCTTTCCATTCGTTGGTAATCGGTTCGAAAGGATTGTTTAGAATCATCACTTTGTGATCGGTATGCACAGCCGCTAACAGATAAATGCGACGAATTTGGCAGGGTGTGAGTTCGGCGAAAGTCTTATCCTGCACGTGCTCCAGGCCGTACGAAAGTAAGGTGGTATCAAGATTGTGTAATGGCACGCCGCTTTCCTTAAAGAAAGCCGTGACGGTCATGGATCTGGCGCTGCAGCTTTCGCCGAATCCAATACGAAGGTGGTTAGCCGGATCACATGGTTCGGCACCAAGGGTAATGGAGTACCTTTCCGGGCCGGGTACCCCTGCTAGAATACGTTGATAGGTGCCAAGCTCGACTGGGGAGAAAGCTCTTAGCACGGTAATGCGACCGCTGCGGCAGATGATGCTTTTTACCACCTCGCCTGATGTGGTGAAGAGCTTTATTTCAAGATGGGTATTTTGCATAACGCCGTATATTTTTAGAAACCATATTAGGGACTGGCGCAAAGCCGGTCCTTGACCCCGCTTCATTTAGATAGTTAAGCAGGCTCTAACGGTCTGAAAAATTGCATAAATATCAGAAGATCAGACGCTTGTGGGTGAAAAAGTCAATTAGACCAATACGTTCTTCGTCACTTAGTCCTGTAGTTTGCAATCCACAGCAGCATCATTTTTGCCCACTCATCAAACGAGCCGTATTTTAAGCTTCTTCCACCGCCAATAAGAACTTGTAGCGTCTCTGGGGAAAAATTGCCGCTAACGATTTGGATTAACTCGGCTCTAAAAGCAGACACTATTTCGCGTGTCTCACATTCGATGAAGTCCTCCACTGCCCGTTTGTCATCGGAACTGGTGATCGCATAATTCTCCACCCAATATTTTATTCTATTATATACGGGCATTTGTAAATATATTTGTATAGATCATCCAGACAGTACTGCTAAAGGTAAGGGTGCACAAGTTCTCAAAACGTTGCGTCTGTGTTATTGTAACATAGTTTTAAGCGCTTGGGACTTTTGAAAATGGCAGAAATTGCAAAGAAAATTCGTAGTAGAGAAGAATGTGCCAGGTTGGTTGCGGAGGGAAAGAGCCGTGGGCAGAGAGTGGGTTTTACATCGGGTTCCTTTGACCTTATTCATCCAGGCCACGTGCTTTATCTTAACGAGGCTAAAAAGCACTGTGACCTTTTAGTGGTGGGGCTTAACTCTGATCATTCGATACAAACATATAAGAGCAAACTGAGACCGGTGATGCCGGAACAGGATCGGTTGATAGTGCTCTCTGCCATGGAATCGGTGGATCTGGTTTTCTTATTTGACGAGACAAATAATAACTCCAATATCGAGGTGTTAAAGCCAGATATTTACATCAAGGCTGGCGACTATGATAAGGCTTCGTTATCTTCTGCGCCCTTGGTGGAGGCTTATGGAGGAGAGGTGTTGTTGGTGCCCTTTGAAAAGGGGCATTCGACTTCGTCCATAATCGCCCGGATTACTGAACTCTCTAAGGCTCAAGACGCTGGTTGTATTGATTTGGAGCCGCCGCCGCGAAGGCCTGCCGTGTTTATCGACCGCGACGGCACCATCGTTGAGTTTGTTGAATATCTGCACGAGCCGGAGAAGCTTAGAGTTTTGCCGGGAGCTTTGGAGGGCATGAAGCTCTTGCAGCAAGCTGGTTTTCGAATTGTAATCATAACAAATCAGCCCGGCATTGGGATGGGTTTTTATACCAAGGAAGATTTTTACCGTGTTAATCGTGAGCTGCTGCGGGCTGCCTCCAAGGCAGGTGTTTTAATTGATAAGGTTTACTTCTGCCCGCACAGCAAGGCAGAACAATGCCTTTGTCGTAAGCCTGCAACCGCGTTGGTTGAGCGAGCTAATAAAGAGTTGAACTTGGACCTGTCTGGAAGCTACGTGATTGGCGATATGACGATTGATTTGATGTTGGCTAAGAATGCGGGCTGCACGCCGGTCTTAGTTAGGACCGGATATGGCGGCCAGGATGGACTTTATCCCGCCACACCGGAATTTACGGGGGAAGATTTAGCGCAGGCAGCTGCTTGGATACTTGATAATCACACAAAACCCTGACCTAAAGAGCCATCACCAGAAAGGCTCTGCTAATCTGGGCTTTTATTAAACCTTGTCTCATATACATATCTCGCACGTAGCCCTCTAGCTGTATCCGCTTGCATGAATTTTACTTTCTCTGGAGAAAGTAAAATTGATTCCGAGCCACCGTCAGCCATCACCAGAAAGGCTCTGCTAACCTGGGCTTTTATTAAACCTTGTTGCATATACATATCTCGCACGTAGCATACTAGTTTAATTTGCCAATCTTTTGCGCGAGATATGCATATGTGACAAGGCCAATATTTAGGTCGTATCAGATTGGATGACCTTACGTTTTATATGCGGCTGCCATATTCACTTTCTCCGGAGAAAGTAATATTCATGCAAACGGTTACCGGATTCTAAGGTTGCGTAGTTTTGCTAACCTTTGAATGAAATAATTAGGTTATCCCATTTTCTTTAAGACGGCACCTTGGGCGGAGTCCTCGACTAGATAGCCTAAGGCGGAGATTTCTTGGCGCAGTCGATCAGCTTCTGCCCAGTTTTTCTCCCGCCGCGCGGCATCACGTCGGGTTGCCAGATCTTGCACTTCGGCAGGTATCTCCTCGGAGCCAGCCTCCCAAGTATCCATGCCTAGGCCGAAAACACGATCCATTGTCAGCAACAGTCCCAGGCGTTGGGCGCTTGAGAGGTCCTTGTCGGCTGCGATTTTCCACATGTGAGCCAACGCTTGAGGCGTATTTAAATCGTCGCAAATTGCGTTCCTAAATTGGTCGAGGCTATCAGAATCTGGATCTTGCGCCGCAGCCTGCCCAGATTTTAGAGTTTCTTCTTTCAAACTTAACACCAAGTTCTTTAGTTTTTCCAAATTACGCTTAGCATTATCCATGGCCTCCCAACTGAAATTTAGATGAGAACGGTAGTGGGAACCCAGTAACAACATGCGATAACAGGCTGGCTCATAGCTGTGCTGGATTAGATCGTCCAAAATCATGAAGCCGCCTTTGGATTTAGACATCTTTTCTTGGTTTTGCATCATGAATTGCGAGTGCATCCAGATCGAGACCCATTTCTTGCCAGTAGCAGCTTCGGATTGAGCAATCTCATTGGTGTGATGCACTGGGATGTGGTCTGCTCCGCCGCAGTGAATATCGAACTGCTCGCCCAGGTACTTCATGGACATGGCGCTACATTCTATATGCCAGCCCGGATACCCAGTCCCCCAGGGAGACTCCCAGAGCATTTCCTGACCGGCGAACTTAGACTTGGTAAACCAGAGCACAAAATCATATGGGTTTTTCTTGTTTGCATCTACGTTTACGCGCGCGCCGGCTTTTAGCTTCTTTAGATCTAATCCAGCCAAACGGCCGTACGGCTTGAATTTGGCGACATTAAAATAGATGTTGCCTCCGCTTGCATAAGCGAAGCCGCGCTTCTCGAGAACTTGAATCAGCGCAATCATTTCGGGAATATGCTGGGTAGCTTTAGCTACTACGTCCGGCCGTACCAAATTTAATTTATCCCAGTCCTCAAAAAACTTGGCGGTATAAAAATCGGCGATTTGTTGGGCGCTTTTGCCTTCGCGGCGCATAGCCACAATCATTTTATCCTCGCCTTCGTCGGCGTCGCTGGTTAGATGCCCCACATCCGTGATGTTCATGACGTGTTTAACCTTGTAGCCAGCAAAGCGCAGGGTACGCACTAACACATCTTCGAAAATAAATGTCTTAAAATTACCGATATGCTGAGTGTCGTAGACTGTCGGTCCGCAGCAGTAAACGCCAACCTGTCCGGGTACTATCGGTTCAAGCACATCCAAGCGCCGTGTAAAAGAATTGTGAAGCTTGACAACATAAGCTGGAGTCATGTTTCTCTCCTCGTAGAGACTCTAGTTAGAGATTTTCTCAGCCTTCAAGATACCTCTGAATCAAGCGGCGGCCAATATAGGAAGGGCGGGAGGAGGGGATTCCAGCATTCACCACAACTACAGCCACGGCGATCTTTGGATTGCTAATAGGAGCTGCTGCAATAAATAAGCGGTTTAAACCAGGGGGGTTAGAGCCTCGCAGGGTGCCGGTTTTGGCGGCAACTTGGATATCCGGCATGACCGGTTTACCACCGGGCGCGAAAGCGTACTTGGAAGTTCCATTGGTAGTGGTGTAGCTCATCATGCCTAAGAGGGTGCGCGCTGTGGTAGGGCGCATCATGCGTTGCAGGTAAAGTGGCTCGGCTCGGTAGAGCAAGGCTCCATTAGCGCTGATAATATGGTCGACCATGTTAGGCTGCGGCAGCATTCCCTCGTTTGCGATGCCTGACATTAATGTGGCGGCATGCACCGCACTGATATGAACATCTCCAAAGCCAGCGGCTGTACGCGCCAATTCATATGCCCCCGAGGGTATTTTTGCGGTGCTGGACTTTAGGGGGACGTTAAATCCGAGGTTAGAATTAAAACCGAAGAGCCGCGCATATTGGCTAAGAATCGCAGGAGAGAGCCCTTGCTGCAGCGCTACTCTTGCGAAAACGGGATTGCAGGATTTTCCAAGACCTTCGGTCAGGGTCATGACGCGATGGTCCTGCTTTGGGTTGGGTTTATAGTTGTTTAAATTTAAGGTGTAATCACCTCCGCGGAAGTATATCTTTGAAGAAGGGGAGAGAAGGTTCCGGTCTAAGGCGGCTGTACTGGTTGTAAGTTTAAATAGGGAAGCGGCTGGGAAGTCTGCGTGCAACGCTGCATTTGGCAGGGTGGAGCTGTGTTGGGCCAGCGCCAAGATTCTCCCGGTCTTTGGTTCCATAGCTACAACAGCCACATGCGGAGCTCCGGCGTCACGCACCAACTCTTCTGCGGCATCCTGTAGACCGGGGCTTAAGGAGTAAAAAATCAATTCCCGTGCGGTTCCGGCTCCAGCAACTCTGCCGGCGAAGCGGTAGTCTAAGTCGGGTAGAGTAGGAAAGATCGCTACTCCGTCCGGAGACAAACGAAAAGCAATGGGAGTGGGACTTGACGGCCGGGGCCTCGGAGTGGCTTTCGGCAAAACGGGGTGTACGCGTTTGCGGATGACGTAGGTTGGTGTCTTTTTTTTATTTTTTATGTTTTTAATTGCGGTACTGCGTAGTGAGGCCTTAGGACCGCGCAGTGAGGCCTTAGGCCCAGCCGCCATGGCGTAGTCTGGGAAAATCGCCAAACCGAAAATAATAGCCAATCCTAAACTTAACTCAGGACGAATTAGACGTAAGTGTTTAACTTTGCAATAACCTTGCATCAATTTCTCCGTTAAAACCTCCTGCCTACAGATCTTTTTCCAGAAACTTTATATCAATTGGATTAAGCACAAAAAACTGTAACAACTAACTATAAAGATAAAACGATAACAGTCCCGTCGGTTTATGCCAACAGCAAAAGGGGGAAATCAGGAGAACCCCTTTTACTTAGGATGCTGTATTTTGATAGAGTGCCTCACGCTAGGGACGGGTGGTGTTTTTACCTCTAAAGGCGGTTTTTTTTCAGAGATTAATTACAGTTGGATGGGATGGCTGCGTTTTGGAAGAAAAAAGAGCTGGATTCCAGTGTGGAGTGTGTTGATGAGAGTGCTTTAGATGCTAACCAGCCGGAGGAGTATACCGCTGGTCAGGAGAGCCAGGTAGTGGCTGATAGCGAGGCGTCCGAGCGGGAAGATGTCGAAGCTGAAATCTCCAGGCGTTTTGGCACGGTCAGCATGGTGCTTGGCGCTGGAACTGTGATCGAAGGTAAGCTTAACTTTGACAGTCATGTTCGGATTGAGGGGCGGTTAGGAGGTGAAATTTTCTCCGCTAAGGCCGTTATAGTTGCTCCTGGTGGAGAGGTTGAGGCCACAATTGAAACTGAGCATCTGCTGGTTTTGGGTCGGGTTAAGGGCGATGTTCTCGCAACGCAAAGCATAGAAATCTACCCGGGTGGTAGATTAGATGGGGACGTCTCTGCTCCCAATTTAGTAATAAAAGAGGGTGCGGTTTTTAACGGGCAGTGCAGCATGCCTGATAGATCCACAAAGAGGACCCACCCGTGATGGCTTAAGTTCTAACTGCCGTCTAAAAACGTAACCATTCACGCGTGGAATTGATTTTACTTTCTCCAGAGAAAGTAAAATTCATGCAAACGGATACCATCACACAGACAGTGTTAGATTTCTTCATAAAACATAAGGTCATCCAATCTGGTACGACCTAATATTGGCCTTGTCGCATATGCATATCCTCGCGCAAAGGGTTGG
>JAAYZI010000186.1 GCA_012514925.1 Deltaproteobacteria bacterium
TATCAATTACCAGCAGTGCCTCATCCTCGTACAAAATCGTCAGAGGAAAATTAAACGGCTTTAAATGGCTGGGTTCAGGTTCAGGTAGCTCCACCCTCACCAAAGACCCCGGTTTAAGAGTGTGCCCAGCTTTAGTGACCGTGCAACCGTCAACCGAAACCGAACCCCGCTCAATCCTAAGCTTTACCTGAGAGCGGGCAAGCTCGGCATACTCAGGTTCAGCCGCCAGAGCATTCACCAAGAAAACGTCTAGACGACAATTTTTAGCGCCCTCATATAGAATTTCAACAATAGCGCTCAAGCCAAGCCTCCTTTACATTGGTCTTTGCTAGCAGCAACCTAGCGTGATCCACATCACTTCCAATCTGCCTTTGCAATGCAGAAATATCTTTAAAGGTTAGTTCGTTTCTAATTTTCTCCAAAAAAGCAACCTGAATGCGCTTTCCATAAAGATCTAGACCATTGTAATCCAGCAGATGTGTCTCAACCGTCACTGGCCCTCTGCCAAAGGTGGGCCGCACTCCCACATCTATTACGGCCTCATAGCGCTTACCATCGACTTGCGCAAAGCCCGCATACACCCCAATCGCGGGAAGAATCTGGGAGGTTGGCCCCAAATTGGCGGTTGGAAAACCCAGTATCTTCCCTCCGCGGCCATCTCCCCTCACCACACGGGCCTGCAAAATGTATGGTCTGCCTAACAAGGAGCTTAAACCTGAGAGTTCTCCACGCCCAATTAGTTCCCGAATGCGCCGTGACCCGATCTTAGCGCCCGGCTCACCCACAAACGGCACTATTATAAGGCGACAACCTCTGGAGCTTAAAAAATCGGAGATAAAAGCGGCATTTGCCACGCGATTACAACCTAAGGTTATATCAGGACCCGCTACCAGAGTATTAGCCCGCAGCTGATCTAAAAGAACAGAACTTAGAAACTGCTCCGCGCTTTTAGCTGCTAGCTCCTTGGTGAAACGCATCTCGTAAAGACAATCAACGCCTGCCCTGCCTAACAGCTCAAGCTTTTGCCTGAGAGAAGTAATCAGCGGAATCGTTTCCGCCCGCCCTAACACCATTGCAGGATGAGGATGAAAAGAGACCAAGACCAGGGTACCGCTTCGCCTTGCAGAGTCGGTACGCCCTGCCAGAAGCGCCATCTGAGAGAGCAGCGCTTGGTGCCCTCGATGCAATCCATCGAAATTACCGATCGCGACAATAACAGGCGCCTCGAAGCGAGGCAGCCTCGAAGGATCTCGCGCCAACAGAGTTTTCATAGAAACTACTACAACGAACCAAGAGAGTAATACAGCCCCCGGCTTTTAGATCTCCCGCAAACGATCCCGCGCCACCGCCGCTTCAGGAGAGCTCGGAAATTCAGCAATCAACTTCCGCAGAGTCACGCGCGCAGTTTCAACATCCCCTAGACGCACAAACACAGACGCCTGTCTAAGTAACCCCAAAGCTGTACGGGCGTGCCCAGGAAAAGACGTTATCAGCTCCTGATAGCCTCCCAAAGCGGCGCGATTATCGCCAAGCCCATCGAAACAAACCCCTTTCCAAAAAAGGATCTCAGCCGTTCCAGCGTCCCGGGAATTTTGCTCCACGGCGCGCTGAAGGGCCAGGAGAGCCCCATTAAAGTTAGAGGCGCGTATTAGCGCTAGCGCCTCCCCAAAAGACCTGGCGGCATCTGGACGCGGCAGACGAGCCGCAAAGACCTCATCGGCCTCAAGCGTCGCCAAAGGCACAATCGCAGGTGGAAGCTGCGGCACTGCTGGATTCCCCGCAACTCCCACAATCGGCGCAAACGGCCGAACCTCCGCCGCCCCGGCCCCCGGCTGTACGTTGCTTTGACGGTGCTGTAATTCCTGCACGACCCCCGCCAACTCTCCCACGCGAGTTTCGAGCGCGCTGATCTGCGTGAGCTGCTCAGATTGTTGCCCACGCATATCATTTAGCTTACGCTCCAATAAACGTACATCACGCTCCAGCTGGTCAACTGGGGCGCAACCGCCAGCCCAGAGGCAAACCGCCGAAAGCATCACCAACTGAGCACCCACACAAACATTAACACGCATTTTATGAAACAATTCTGATAACATCACACCTCGTCATCATGGCAGCACGCTCTCCAACCCGGGCCCTAGTTAAACATCCGATATCTACCTTAGAACTTTATCCATGCACAAGTTTAAGGGTTACACCAGTGTGAGTAGCCGTCCACATGAATATTAAGTTAGGAAATTACAATGTGTTACCAGTATGATTATCAAGGGGGAAAAATACCAAGAGCACACACTTACAGCTTACGGAACAACCGCCCCCCAAGCCGGTTCACTATCGCCGCTCTTTCCAAATGTGATCTGCTGAATATTAGCGCCCTCGTTAGTCATAATCGCTATATTTGACACCCTACCGCGACCAAACGTCGTTCCAAAGGCTATAAACCGCCCATCCGGAGACCATGATGGGTCTTCATTATCCCCAAAAGAAGTAAGTTGAAGCGCCTCAGATCCATCCGGGTTAGAGGTGAAGATCTGAAAACCTGCATCAACACGGCAAACAAACGCAAGCCGGTCCCCTTTCGGAGACCATTTCGGAGATGTGCAATAATTAGATGACACAAAGCTAATACGCCTAACCCCAGAACCATCTGCATTCATGGTGTAGATCTGCGGCCCTCCCGCCCGATTCGAACAGAATACAATACGTCTGTAGTCAGGCGACCAGTCCGGTGAAACGTCAATAACGCCGGTACTGGAAGTAATTCGCCTTAATACCATCCCATCTAAATTCACCAGCACGATCTCGTACTCTTTTCCAACCGTGCGCGAAGTCAAGATCTGAGTGCCGTTTCCGGAGAACTTGGCTCCGATTTCAAGCCCGGGCCCTTTAGTCACCTGCTTAATGTGCCTGCTAGCGACATCGATGATGTAAAGGTCTGGCACCCTGGTGCGGTAGGATGTGTAAACCAAAAGACTACCAGTCGGATTCCATGAGGATGACATCGCCAAGCCGCGATCATTTGTTAACTGACGCACGTTGCTGCCATCCATATCCATAACGAACAGCTCCTTAAAACGCCCCACCCTGCCGGTAAAGGCGATCTGGCTACCGAATACTCCCCGCTGGCCCGTAAAAAAGAGCATGATTTCATTGGCGAAGCGGTGTGCGATGCGCCGCATCTGGCTAGCATCCCCTTCATACTCCTTGCCCAACACCACCTTCCTACGCTGCACATCATGCAGATAAAGCTGAACTTTAGTACGGCTTCCAGCACTGTGAACCACACCGCGCACCAATCCCTCTACGCCGATTACACTCCAATCACTGTACGCCAGCTCATCCGGCCCGCCGCACTTTCCGGGAGTCTCAATATAGGCGTTCGGGTCAATTACATTAAAATAGCCAGACAGCTCCAAGTCACGCGCTACCACGGCGGGGATCTCTCTTACGGCGTCAGATTGTCCGGAGGCCAAGCACAAGCGTGGCAGTGCGATCGGATAAAGCTTACCGGCACCTCTAACGCTAAGCTTAGTTTGAGCTAAAGCGTCGCCCCAAAAACAGCACAGCAACAAAAACCATACAAGCCTTCTCATGGCAGAGACCTCCTAGCTAGGTTCAAAGTCCAACTCAACAAACTTAAAGTCATTGTAAAACATGGGAGGAGGCGCAGGCACCGGGCTGGCCTTGCTAATCGCGCGCAGTACCGACTCGTCGTAGGGAGCGTTTCCAGAGCTACGCAGCAACTTTATATTACTGATCTCTCCCGCCTGAGATATCTCAAACGTAACCGTGGTCTGCAGCGCAGCCGTCGGATCAAACCAGTTCCACCCTCGTTTAATGTAGCTCTCAAGCAAGTCTTTGTACAGGAACCACTCCGGTGGGCGCACCAACCCTCCTCCCATTCCTTTTCCACCGCGGCCATCTCCGCCAAACCCTTTTCCTCCGGCGTCTGTGGACTCACCCAGATAACGCTGCATGGCTTGCTGATATTGACTATTGATTTCCGCCACACTAGAAGGCTTAGCCGACGACTGTGTTGGTTTTGCCTGTACGTCTGTCTCATTTTTTTTCACAGCTTCAGCGGGAGAAGCTTGAGCCGCAACACTTGCTTGTGGCTTCGGCTCCGGACGCGGCTCTTCTTTCTTTTTGTTGATCACAACCTCCGCCTTTTCCTTGACGGTCGGGGTGGTTTTAATGGTTTCTTTCTTCTGCTCTTGTTTAACAACGGGATCTTTCTTGACTTCTGCTGGCTTAGGTTTCACCTTGGGTGCAGCCACTTTTTTAGGAGGCACAACCACGGTGGGTTTGTTGGTTTTTGGGATCTGGCTTATTCCCCCTCTTAGCGCGCTTCCCTCCAAGGTTACTGAATAAACCACCGGGGGAGAAGGTTTGCCAGGCCGTGGCGCCGCTCCAAACAGCAAGATAAACATAAAAAAAATGTGCGCCAGGCATGAGGCTAGAAACGCCGACCAAAGATACCGTTCCTGCTCCACCTCCAACACATTCACGGCTTACTTCTTCTTTTTATCCACCATGCGGGTTTCCGAAACATCTGGAGGAGCCGAAATCAATCCGATCTGATTGATGCCGCTCTCGTGAAGTTTGGCCATGACAGACATAACCCGCCCATAAACCAACTCGCTGTCCGCGCGGATGTAGACTTTACGATCAGCCGCCTGACGAGCTTCCATCACCGCCGTAATTTTTTTAGGGAGATCGGAAAGGTCTATCACGTTGTCCTTCCCAATGAAGATCGTGCCCTTATGATCTATGGAGATCACCACCTGTTCATCAGCGCCACCGGCTACCGGTCCGGCAGCGACCTTCGGCAAATTGACATCTACCCCCTGTTGCATCATCGGCGCGGTAATCATAAAGACCACCAACAGCACCAAGGCCACATCCACAAACGGCGTGACGTTGATATTTGCTGCAGGGCTATAACCATCAAAATTTGAAGATCCCGCCATGACGCCTCCCTCTTCCCTCTTCTCTAGCTTGCTCTTATTTCACAAAAAACCGCGCGGCAATCGACAAGAACTCAGAATTGAAAGCCTCCATCTGCTCCTTAAAATATCGAATGGCCACGACGAAGTAGTTATAAGCAACCGCCGCAGGAATCGCTGCCGCCAAACCAATTGCGGTCGTAATCAGAGCTTCTGAAATACCCGGAGCCACAGCCGAAATTGTGGTGTTCTTAACTTGGCTCAAACCATTAAAGGCGTTCATAATGCCCCAAACCGTGCCGAACAGACCGATAAACGGAGCAGCGCTAGCCACAGTGGCTAAGAAGGTAACGCCTTTTTCCAGCTTCAAACCCTCCTTAATCTGCGCTTTTCTAAGAGACCTCTCCAACACTTCAATTTCATCTATGCGCCCGTATCCCTCTTCATCTGCGCGCTTATCCCGATCCTGCATAAGCTGCCCCAGCTCTTTGTAGCCGCTGGCAAAGACTTGAGCCAAGGGGCTTACGGAGAGCTGTCTGGCTGAATCATCAATACGGGAGAGATTACGCGAATCCCAAAAAATTGTGCTGAACTCATCGGACGCCTTACGCGCCCGCCAAAACTGCAAAGTCTTGGCGATGGTTATAGTCCAGCTCCAAATAGACAAACCCACCAGAGTTAAAAGCGTAGCTTTCACTACCGGTCCGGAACTGGCGATCATCGACCACATATCTGCGTTTAACGACTCTTCCATAAAACTCACTCAAAAATAATCACTTACCCTTACGGGCTAACGGGCAATTTTTTGCCACATCAAATCAAAGCTAAATATTACACAGACGCCAGGACTCCACCAGCGCGAGCTGGGAAATGGCGCAAGTAAACAACTCACACAGAAGAATAAAAATCAAAAAAACTGGTTCTATCCAACTGGCAAAATCCTAATTTACAGGGCCGCTTTGCACTCTAACTTTAACTGAACTAAAGTTAAAGTACCCAACAGGTAATTGTCCTGGTACCCCTAAGGTGCTATTATACTTGCCTGCGTTACTAACAATTTGATTTTACGAGAGAACTTCATATGAAGAGAAAGCGCCTGCTAGCTGGAAATTGGAAAATGAACCTGACTGGGAAAGAGGCTGCCGCGCTTGCTTCCCAGATCGCAACCGGTGCCGCAAACCTTCAACGCACTGAGGTTTGGGTAGCTCCGACGTTTACCAGCTTAGCGCCGGTGGCACAGGCTCTGCAACATTCCCAGGTAAGCTGGGGAGCCCAGAATGCGCACTGGGAGCCGTGCGGAGCGTTCACCGGAGAGACCTCTGTGCCGATGTTAAAAGAACTCGGATGCAGTTTCAGCCTAGCGGGCCACTCAGAGAGACGTCACATCTTTGGGGAAACGGACGAGCTGGTAGCTCAAAGAGTGTTCGGTATTCTAAAGGGCGGCCTGACTGTGGTGCTGTGCGTGGGAGAAACCCTTAAGGAGCGGGAGTCCGGGCAAACTAACGCCGTGCTTGAACGTCAGCTTCGCGCCGTCTTGGATAAAATCGAGCCTGAGCAAGTTAAACAAGTCATCATCGCTTACGAACCGGTGTGGGCTATCGGAACTGGTAAGGTTGCAACTACCAAGGAAATCGAAGCGGCCCACGCATGCATCCACTCTTTTTGGAACAGCAAGCTCCCTGACACTTGCCCGCCCATCCTTTACGGAGGCAGCGTGGCCCCTGACAACTTCGCAGAGATTGTGCAGGTGCCGCTGGTAGGCGGAGCGTTAGTAGGTGGTGCAAGTTTAACCTTCGAAAAATTTAAGAAGCTGATCGCTATTTCGGAAGAGGTAACCGTTCTCGTACGGAATTGATTACACAAAATCCACTAACATTGAAGCCCAGGGAAAAGGTCCCCTCAGGGGACCATTTTAGGGGTGAAAACACTATCCGTTCACAAAATCTGCCGCCCCCGATCAGGGGGTGGCCACTTTCTTTCATGATAATCGCACTGGTAACACAGTGTAATCACTTAATTTAATATTCATGTGAACGGATACCGGAAGAGAATTAAGATCTAGAAATTCTACCCCTGCTGAAAACAAATATTCATGTGAACGGATACCATGATCAATTCCCCGCGTAAGCGGTTACAAATTATGCTTAAGACCACCAACCGATACGGGCGCGCGCTTCACCAGATGCAAAGAAACCCGAGTCATCCTGCGACTCCCGCTTGGGGGGTTGAAACCCAAAGTACCAGTCTAAACCACCAGGAGTGCGTTCGATCTTAGGGGCGAGCACCGCCCAATACAAATTTCTCTCCTCTTGGTAGCGCCAACCAAATTGCGCTGCGCGCTTCATGAAATCGTAGTATTTGGAGTACACATTGCCGTATTTATCGGAGATTCTAACCTCGTACACTCCCTGCGCGTCGTGCATATAAGATTCTATCCGCAGCAATCCTCTCACCTGTCTATCCGGCCGCGGCGATATGCCTCTAACCCAAACCCCATTTTTAAACAGCTCAACCTTGCTAATTTCCTCCCCTACCAACGCCGCCTCAAATGATATGCGCGGCGGAGTTTCCGGTACAAGCTTCCCACTTGAATTCGCTGGTTTAAAAATTTGAACCTGCTGCAGCGTCAAGCGCGGATTAAACTTCGGCACACTGCTCTTCTTCAGGCGATCTCCGCGGCGAGTCCCTAAAACTGAAGCCAATGAGATTTCGGACCAGCGTATTACTTCAGAACGAGGCACACCTTCTTTGAGCAGTGTGCGCGTAACCGCAAGGTCAAGCTCCTCAATGTACTGAATCGCTTCTGCCGCGCTCATCTGGCGGTCCAGGTCATTAAGCACACTGTCGAGTCCACTAAAAAGATTCGTTATGGCGAATTTAGATTGAGGGA
>JAAYZI010000187.1 GCA_012514925.1 Deltaproteobacteria bacterium
CCTGCGTCCGCACTTGCCCGCGTGGTGTACTTGAGCTTCAGGAGAAACGCCCCGAACGTTATTACGTGGCCTGCTCTTCTACTGATCGTGGCCCGGTAGTCAAGCAGGCGTGCTCTGTCGGCTGTATTGGCTGTCAACGTTGCGCCAAAGCCTGTCCGGAAAAAGCGATTAAAGTTGAAAACTTTTTAGCTCGCATCATGCCGGAAAAATGCACTTCCTGCGGAGAGTGCCTTAAAGTTTGCCCCACTCATAGCATTATAAAGCTCTTTGATTTTGATAATAAAAAACTTACAGCCCAAGACCAGATTAATGCGCAAAAAAACAGGGGGGCAGATGGCATTTAAAAAATCCACTTTCAAAATGGGTGGAATACACCCCCCCGACAACAAGCTAACACGGGATGCGCCACTTGAAGTCATGCCACTTCCGGCCCTACTGGTTGTCCCGCTCAATCAACACATCGGTAAACCGGCAAAAGCCGTAGTGAGTGTTGGTGATCAGGTTAAGCGCGGACAACTTATCGGCACGGCTGACGGCTTTGTCAGCGCCAATGTACATGCGCCCACTAGCGGAAAGATTAAATTGATCGGCCGCGCTGTTCATCCCAGTGGGCAATACGCGGAAGCCATAACTATCGAACCTGACGGAGCAGACGAATGGGAGGCTGGTTTGAACCAGGTATGCAACTGGCGTGACCTATCATGTGAAGAAATTCGGAAGCGCATCCAGGATGCCGGAGTTGTCGGCATGGGCGGCGCCGGATTTCCAACCCATGTTAAGCTTTCTCCACCTTCAAACAAGAAAATTGATACCGTGATCTTAAACGGCGCAGAATGCGAGCCATTCCTCACCTCCGATTACCGTCTTATGCTTGAAAAATCCGAGGAAGTAGTGCGGGGCTTGGAGATCGTCGCGTCACTCTTCAATCCCACACCACGGGTAATCGTAGGTATTGAAGCCAATAAGAAAAATGCCCTAAAAAGCATCGGCAAAGCCGCACTACATAAGCAGATTGAACTAGTCGAACTCGATACCAAATATCCTCAAGGAGGCGAAAAACAATTAATCACCGCACTGACAGGCCGCGTAATTGCAGATGGCCAGCTACCGTTCGATGTCGGATGCTTGGTGCAAAATGTCGCCACCTGCTTTGCGATTGACGAGTCTGTATCTAAACTGCGCCCTCTTACCGAGCGGGCGACGACTTTCTCAGGCTTTGAGCTTAAGAACAGAAAAAATTTGTGGGTACGTCTAGGGACCCGCATTGTTGATGTGATGGAGTTTTGCGGAGGCTTAACTCGCAAGATTAATCAGTTAATAGTCGGTGGACCGATGATGGGACGGGCACAGTTTAGTTTTGATATCCCGGTCACCAAGACCACTTCCGGCGTCTTGTTTATAGACAACACCGAACTCGACAGCTTTAAGGATCGTCCCTGTATCCGTTGCGGCAGGTGCGTTGAGGTCTGTCCACAAGGCGAGCTACCATGGTTGTTGGTAGATAAGGCCATGCGTCAACACGCCGACCAACTGCCAAGCTACGGGTACAGCCGATGCATGGAGTGCGGAAGCTGCTCCTTTGTTTGCCCTGCAAAACGTGAGATTGTACACTGGATTAAGTACGCTAAGGCCGTCAACGCCAGGATAGCGGCCCGCGAAAAGGCCAAGATGGAGACCGTGGGAAAGGAGCCGAAGGCATAGATGAACGCTGAATCTGAACTGGTGCAACTCACCGTATCTTACCCGCCTTATACACGTTCGCACGAGAGCATCGAGCGCATTATGTATACCGTTCTGATTGCGCTTCTTCCGGCTGTAGGAACATCCGTTTATTTTTTCGGGCCACGGGCGTTGTGGTTGACGCTTGTGACCACCGCCTCATGCATTGGATTTGAATTTCTCTCAAACAAACTCCGCAAAAGGGATCTTACCTGCTTTGATGGCAGCGCGGCGATCACCGGAGTTTTGTTGGCTCTTAATTTGCCTTCAAACCTCCCCTACTGGATGGCCGTCGTCGGCGCTTTGGTGGCGATCATTATCAGCAAAGAGTTGTTCGGAGGGCTGGGATATAACATCTTTAATCCGGCTCTAGTGGCCAGGGTTTTTCTTTTGATTTCGTTTCCTTCCCAAATGACCAGCTGGCCACAACCTCTTTCAGTAGATGTAGTGACGGGAGCTTCGCCATTAGGGATCATTAAATCTGATGGTGTTGCTGCTCTTGGCACAATAGATTTTTGGGCACTCTTTGCGGGCAATATGCGGGGCAGCCTAGGTGAGACTTCTGCGCTTGCTATTCTGCTTGGAGCCGCTTTGCTTTGGAGCAGAAATTGTATCAGCTTACGCATTCCACTGAGCTTTATCGGCACGACCGTTGCGTTTACTTGGATCTTTTACTTGATTGATCCAAGCGTCTACGCGCCCCCGCTTCTCCATCTACTAAGCGGCGGCTTAATGCTGGGGGCATTTTTTATGGCCACCGATATGGTCACTTCGCCACTGGCGGCACGCGGACAGATCGTGTTTGGAATAGGCTGCGGCCTCCTAACGGCTCTAATCAGGCTCTTTGGCGGTTATCCAGAAGGGGTTTCGTTTGCAATTTTGATTATGAACGCGGTCGTGCCTCTGATTGATCGCTGGGATCTAAGGTCCAGATCCAGATATCGGGAGGCCGCATAAGATGAGAGGAGTAATCGTTATGACAATTATCGGCATCATAGCCGCCCTAACGATGGCTGTTGCAAATAACCTGACACAGGGGCCAATCGCAGCCGCAAAAGGGCGCACTAAATATGAAGCGTTGCAAGAGATTTTTCCATTTAAAATCGCCTCGGTAAAAGATAGCGAGAGTAACGGGGTGGTCTTTTTCGAGGTTTCCGGGACAAAGGGAGAATCGGCTTCTGCCCTCGAACTCGGCACGACCCAGGGTTATGCTGGGTTGATTGAGGTCCTGATCGGTTTTGATGCGGATTGCAACATTTTAGATTACAAAGTAGTAACGCACAGCGAAACTCCCGGGCTTGGCGACAAGATTACTCAAGATGATTTTCGCGCTCAGTTTCGTGGGAAAGGGCTAAAGAACTTTGATTGGCGGGTAAATAAGGACGGCGGAGACGTAGATGCCGTCACCGCCGCTACAATCTCTTCCCGCGCCATTAGCGGAGCATTAGAGCGAGGCTTGAAGCTTTTTGCCGAAAAGTATCCGAATAAATGTGCAGGGAGCAAGAAAGAATGACGCTCTGGCAGGAATTTTCAAAGGGAATCGTCCGTGAGAATCCGGTCTTAAAGATTCTTCTGGGTTTTTGCCCAACTCTAGCGGTTACAACTTTGGTGATAAACGCTTTGGGCATGGGTGCCGCCACGACGTTCGTGCTAGTTTCATCCAACCTGGCGATTGCACTGGTTGCTAGATTTATCCCCGAGAATGTGCGTATCCCCTGCTACATCGTAATAATTGCGACTTTCGTAACTGTCGTAGAGCTTTTAATCCAAGCTTTTTCGCCAGCGCTTAACGCAGCTTTAGGCATCTACATCCCCCTGATTGTGGTTAACTGCATTATTCTCGGACGAGCAGAAGCATTCGCCAGCAAAAACCCGGTCCTGCCATCCATACTTGACGGCCTCGGAATGGGGCTCGGTTTTACCTTTGCCTTGGTGATCTTAGCTTCAATCCGAGAGATTTTCGGTAACGGCACCTGGTTAGGTTTTAACGTGATTGGCATTGAAGGTTTTTCACCCATCCTCTTTTTCGCGCTTCCACCCGGCGCATTTTTGGGGCTTGGACTCTTGATAGCGCTTGTGTCGGCTTATCAGAGGAAACGATAGGATCCAGCATGAATGATATTTTAGCCATCATAATCGGCGGCATTTTCGTAAACAATGTGATCTTTATAAAATTCATGGGCCTTTGTCCCTATATTGGCGTTGCAAAACGTATCGACACCGCAGTCGGCATGAGCCTCGGCGTTCTTTTCGTAATAACTCTAGCGTCTACGATTACCTTCTTTATTAATTACGCGGTGCTGGTGCCTTTTAACATAGAGTTTATGCGCACTGTCACCTTTATATTGGTGATCGCAGCTCTGGTCCAAATGGTAGAGTTAGTGGTGCGAAAGTTAAGTTCAACTCTCTATAACGCCTTGGGGATTTATCTTCCTCTGATCACCACAAATTGCGCTGTACTGGGCGTGGCACTTTTGGCTATTAAAAACGATTATAATTTTTGGCAGATGCTGGCTTATGCCGTAAGCTCATCGCTTGGTTTTGGCTTGGCCCTGATTATCTTTGCCGGCATTCGTACTAAACTAGACAGCGCTGATATCCCCCTGCCTTTTCGCGGTGTGCCCATCGCTCTCATTGTCGCTTCGATTTTAGCGATGGCCTTCATGGGCTTTAGCAACATGGTAAAATAGGCTGCGCCTGGTGCTCTCCAAATTTCTTCCGTTTCGTTATGTGCTGGCGATTGCTGTAGCGGTGGCATGGCTTGGCTGCCACGGCCACCCGCCCCAGGATTTCGAACGAGAACGGCTCATGATGGGCACGATCTTTAAGGTTAAGGTACATGATGCCGTCGGCAACCTATCAAAGAAGCGCTTCTATGAAATATCTGAAGCAGTTTTCGAAGAAATCGCAAGGCTGGAACAGATTTTAAGCGAGTGGCTCACAGAGAGCCCAGTCTCTGCTGCTAATCGTCAAGCTGGCCTACAGCCACTGCCAGTACCAAGAGAGGTAGTTGAATTAGCAAAGGAGGCCCTAAAAATTTCAC
>JAAYZI010000188.1 GCA_012514925.1 Deltaproteobacteria bacterium
CCCGCAGCTGCTGGTGATTAACAAGTGTGACCTGGTGGACCCATCCAGGGCCCTGGCGCTGCAGCGGGAGTTTGGAGGGATCTGCGTGTCGGCTCTGCGCTGCGAGGGGATCGACTTGCTGCGCAGCGCTTTGACGCGCTGGTTTAGTGGTTCGCCGGAGCCTGTTGGAGCAGCGCCTTACCTTACACCACCTCTTCCGGCCCGGTAATTATCAGCCCGGCAGTTCTAAGCTCGTCAATTTTTAGAACGATTCTTTTCTGGGCGGCCTCGACCTCGGCTCGAGGGGTAGGTGGCAAAGCCTCAAAGTCCTCTTTTACCACCTTGGCCTTATTTTGAGACATGCCTTTAAAAAGAGCCGCTTTTACCGCAGTGCTTGCGAGCTTGAGAGAGAGCACTAGGTCTCTATGCTCGATCTCCTTAATTAGAAGCTGCACTCCGCGCTCTTCAATTTCCACGATATCTTCAAACTCTAGGATGTTCTCCTCAATTTGTCGGTAGGTTTCGGCGCTCTTCTCGCGGATAGCTTCTAGCAGCTGCTTCTTCTTGGCGGCAGGCATGCTGTTTAGGATCTTGGCGGCTATTTTTGCGCCAGCGACCCTCTCATCATCGCTCATAGGCTTAGATCCACATTCTTTTCTTAAAGAAGAAAAACATCACCACCACCAACGCAAGCATCACTACGGCTACTATCCAGAATCCGTAAGGGCTGTGAAGAAAAGGAATCCACTCAAAATTCATGCCGTATAAACCTACGATGATATTAAGCGGCACACCTACGGTGGTAAATACAGTCAGTATCCGCATAATATCTTGCAGGCGCACATTAGTCATCGTGAAGTAAACGTCGCGCACACCAATAATGGTCTCAGAGAGCTGATCGATATCTCGAATCACCGCGGCCGCGTGGTCCTCTACGTCTTTAAAGTATCGCCGCAGTCGTTGCGGCTTGATTAGCGTGCGGTCATGGGCCAACCGATTAATCACTACCAACTGCTCGCGCATAAGCTGGCGCAAGGTCCCCAGGTTGCGTTTGGCGGTCAGGATGTCTCCAATTTCGAATTTCTCCGGGGTTTCGATGGCGGTATCTTCAAGGTTGTCGATAATCCGCTCAAAATCCTGCAGGCCGCGCGCAAATCGATCCACCAAGACATCGATGATGCGGTAGGCCAGGGCGCTGCTGCCTTCCGCGATAGTACGTTCGGGGATGGCTTTTACTTGACGTAGCACTGCATCTAGCCAGGGGATCTCCCGCAAACGGTGGGTAACGATGTAGCGTTCGGAAAGGTACATTGAAATGGCGGGAGCGTAATCTTCTTCTTCGGCATCCTCTTCAAGGTCTTTTTCTTCTTGGTCGATTGCCGGTAGGGGATTAAGCCCACGGAAAATCATGAAAAGGTACCCGCCATAATCCTCAAGTTTGGGAGAGTGGTCCGGGTCAAAACAGTCCTCAACCGTAAGTTCGTGAAATCCAAAATGAGAGGCAACCGCGCGAAGCGGTTCCTGCTCCGGATTTTCAATATCCACCCACACAATGGAGTTCGCTTCGGCCCGATTCAGAGATTCAATCGTGTCAAATGTTTGGAGGCCGGTTTCACGGTCGAATATGTAAACATCCAGAAACATAGCGCCTCCTTAAGGACAAACGCCCCAGCCCGCATGATTTAGAGCTTCCTCCAAAATTCGTTCCTTGCGATCAAAGGGACGTAAGGAATGCAGGCCAAGTTTTTCAATCGCTGTATCAATCAGGGAATCTTCGGTCCGAGTCGTCGTATTTTTATAATACAATCCAGCTGCTAGTAAAGCCCCTTTTGGGATTAGTCCAATCAATTCGGACCCTGTGACGCTTGTGCCTGCCTCTTTGGCGAGAGCTTCTACTGCCTGGAAGAGTTGATGCGGCGGCGTCACTTGGTAGGCGGTTAGGTTTGTAGAAACCTGCGCGAAGCCGTACTCGTCAATGTACCAGCCGATAGCCTGGCAGTGTGGCAGCGGGAGTCGGTATGGCCCGATCTCTGACGGGGGCGCTGAGGATCGGATGCGCGCTGCAATTTTTTTTGCTGTTGTTTCTGAAGTAGTCGCGAGATTGATGTTAAAGGCAATGAGGATGTCTCTGGCGCCGATGGCGATTGCACCGCTGCTGGGGTTGAAGCATGGACCGCCGTAATCAGGGGGGAGCTCCCCAGTTTGAAATCGTTGCGCGAGGCCGCGGTAGCCGCCTTTACGAAGTGTTGACAGCGCGCGGCGGGCTGGGTCTTGTGCCGCTGCGCCGTACAGGTAGACGGGGATTCCAAGTTCGGTTGCTACGCGTTTAGCTAGTGAGTGCGCGCAAGTGATGCAATCTTGGATGGTGGCGTTTTTTAGGGGTACAAATGGGCAGACATCCGCGGCTCCGATGCAGGGGTGCACGCTGCGATAATTCCGCATGTCTATAAGGTTGGCGGCTTCGTGTATAATTCTATAAGCGGCGTCCTCAATGCTTGTGGGTTCTCCCGCTACTGTTATAACGGTGCGTGCGGCGCCGGAACCTACGTCAACGTGCAAAACTTTAGCTCCATTCACCTGGCCTGCACGTGTGATTGCCTCAATTTTTGAGAGGTCTCGTCCTTCGCTGATATTTAGCGCGCACTCGATAAGTTGCATATAACTGCTCCAGGTCAGAGTTGATATAAACTTAAGAAGTGAGGGGCTTCGCTGCAACGTGGCTTTATGTATCCGTTTGCATGAATATTACTTTCTCTGGAGAAAGTGAAATTAATTCCGTGTTACCGTCA
>JAAYZI010000189.1 GCA_012514925.1 Deltaproteobacteria bacterium
TGCAGATTGAAGGCGCGCCTGTGGAGAAGCTGGCGCAGCTGAAAGCTACGCCGGTGCAAAATGAGTTGTTCCAACAGGGAATCGTTGAATTGGAGACTGTGCTCGATGCTATACGTGTTTTGGGGCTTCCAGAGCGAAATTACGATGTGGATTTAACTATCGCTCGAGGCTTGGATTATTACACTGGCACAGTGTATGAAACCCGTTTGGATGATTATCCTGATTTAGGTTCTATATGCTCCGGCGGACGATATGATAACCTAGCCGGATACTATACCAGAGAAAAGTTGCCTGGGGTGGGGGCGTCTATCGGTTTGACCAGGCTGTTTCATCAATTGATGGAGGCTCAATTAATTAAGACCGGGTCGGCCACCAAGAGTTTGGTTCTTATTATTCCGATGACTGAAGATAACCGAACCTCTCTGGAGTTGGCCTCCATACTGCGGAGTGAAGGAATACCCAGCCAAGTGTACTCGGAGAAAGGCGCACTCGGGAAGAAGCTTAAGTACGCTGATCGCTTGGGAGTGCCATTTAGCGTGATCATTGGCGAGGATGAAGTTAAGGGTGGGTATTTCACTCTAAAAGCGATGGCTGAGAAGCGCGAAAGCAAGGTGGGATTGGAAGATCTAAAGACCCACCTGCGTAAAGGGCTATCATTCGCTTAGCCCGGAAGCTTGAAGGCGCAAAGGATTATGTTGGAATAAGCGCTGCCCTTTTTACTTTCTCCGGAGAAAGTAATATTCGTGGTATCCGTTCACGCGTGGAATTGATTATGCAATTTTTGTTTTCAGCCTGGGCGGTAAAATTTCACTTTCTCCAGAGAAAGTAATATTCGTACCGGATACAAAATGGCGGTTTTTATTTGGAGGGTTCTTCGGTCGCTTTAGACAGAAAAACGCTCAGCTTCTTCGCCCATAGTTCTGCCATCTCGGAGCCAGGGTGTCCATCAGGCAGTTTTAGGTGGTGCCGATAGGCAATATCTGTGCCATCTACGTAATTGATGGCGGACCGATCCAAGAACTTTTGGTAATCTATTGCGGCATCAGATGGAAATTCCTGAAGCAACACTATGAGCGATGCTCCTCTAGCCGCTGAAATATCCTTCATCTTCTCAAGCAAAGAGAAAGTTAATTCACGCTGATTTTGCACGCTCCTTATCGCTAGCACACTGAGCCACGCATCAGTGAAAATTTTGGAAAGAACGGAACGCCCCGTCAACGGCATGATGATTTCCCAAACTTTTGAATCTTCTCGAACTATCTGGTTGTCATTCTTTCGACATCGAGGGTAGCTTGATTGGTGATTGGGGGAAGAAATCGCTATCCAGTAATCTTGGCGGGGATCTGCCGTGTTCCGTTCTTCATGAAATGAACTCAAGCCATAAACGACTATGTCGCCGTGTGAAAGTAATTCGCGTAGCTGGCTGAGCCGCAACATCGTCTGGCAAGTGCCAAACCCACCGACTCCGTGGTTTATCACGTTTCTGTCCGGTAGCAACTCTTGAAGGCGCCAAGGGAGCGTTTCTTCATCGTCAAGCCCCTCTCCGAAAATAAATGAATCACCAATGCAAATTATCTTTGAAATTGCGCGAGAATATGCGGTGTTTTCTTTTCGTGTTACACGACTAGCATCAGGATTAATTGAGATCTTGACGGCTCTGTCCCGTCCGCCCTGAAGTAGTTGATAGTTACCCGGCTTCAATTGCCACCCGGTTAACGAATTTCCAGCATATGGCGCACGAAACACAAATTTTGATGATTCATAAGGCACGGGTGGTACTCCGGCGCTCATCCCGCATAGACGGAAAATCCCCTCAGCCGCGAATAACGCCAATACCAGTCCAAAAATAACCAGCCTGAAACGAATAAACACTCTTACCCCTCAGATTGCTCAAGTCGACCGGCTACAAGTCCTCAAGGTCTTTTGTATCCGTTCACATGAATATTACTTTCTCCGGAGAAAGTGAAATTTTACCGCCCAGGCTGAAAACGAAATTGCATGATCAATTCCCCGTGTGAACGGTTACCGGATACCGTAACCATTCACGTATGGAATTGATTACACACAATCCACAAACACCAAAGCCTAGGTAAAAGGTCTCCTCAGAGGACCATTTTTTTCTTGATAATTACACTAATAACATACTGAAACCCCTCGATTTAATATTCATGTTACCGCTAACCGGCTACACTCTTAATGTGAGTCGAAGCGGGTCAAAATAGACAAAGCAAGATAGGTCACGCCTCCCTCCCCTTCTTTCATAACATTTTTGCTTGATGAGTTAGCGGTCAGTTGCTTGCCGCAAGTCGGCCGATTTGAAGTTTGGAGACGTGATTATGAAACAAGAGAAGTTAGGGAGAAAAAAAACAAGTCGTCGAGTAAGCGTGTTGATGTGCTCGCTGCTTTTGGCAATTTTTAGTGCAGCTCCGGCAGCTTGGGCCGGTCAGTGCAATGACGGTATTGACAATGATGGAGACCAGAAGGTGGACGCCCTGGTTGACCTGGCAAACGATCAGACAACCACAAAGTTTTCTGATGCTAACGCCTCGTTGCTCTATCAACTTGTTGAAGACAAGCTTCGAAGTATCGGCCAGTTGTCTCCACGAGACTTGCTTGGGAAAGACAAAAACGGCATGGCCTTCGTTAACAATACCTCTACAGCGCTTAAGGTCTGTAACATTTTAGGCTACCGTACTGTGCTTGCCACTAATTCGATTTCATTTGACGGTAGGGATATTTGGACTAACGGTGATGATACCATGTACCGTTGGAACGGCACTGCATGGGAGCGGCAGGATGACGTTTGCTCCTATCGCCGCACTCCCGGTTGGGTTCCGTGGCTAACAGACATTACTTGTCAGAGTCGGCTGGCTCAGTGTCAAGACGGTCTAGATAACGACGGCGACGGGCTGATTGATTACCCTGCCGATCCCGGATGTGTAAGCCCCACCGACGACAGCGAACTCGTTCACGATCCGGCTTGCAAGACTCCGTCCAGTCCGAGTGAGTCAAAGCAGTGTAACGATGGAATCGATAATGACGGCGACGGCGCGATTGATTATCCTGCCGATTTTAGCTGTTCCAGCAAGTATGATAACGATGAAGCCAATCCTAAGGCGCAGTGTCAAGACGGCATAGATAACGATAAAGACGGCGCGATTGATTATCCTGCCGATTTTAGCTGCTCCAGCAAGCAAGATAACGATGAAGCCAATCCTAAAGCGCAGTGTCAAGACGGTATAGATAACGATAAAGACGGCGCGATTGATTATCCTGCCGATTTTAGCTGCTCCAGTAA
>JAAYZI010000190.1 GCA_012514925.1 Deltaproteobacteria bacterium
CAGAGCGTATGCACCGCCGCAGCGCCCCGCACCCGTAGGTCATTTTGCACAACACTTAATTTGCCCGCATCCCTGGCTACCAACACAAACTCACAGCCCTGCTCGGCAAAAAGCTTGGCTGTTTCCATGGCAATCGCCGAGGTTGCCCCAAAAATAACAATCTTGCTCATGCGGCCTCCTGCTCTGTAACTCGTCGCCAAAAACTGGATGAGAAACGGGGGTCAACATGCTCTGCAAACTCCCGCCATCCTGGATAAAAAGTCTGGAAATTTCCAGGAGACATACAGGCATCTTTAGCCGGATAGACCCTCCCTCCCATGCTGCAAGTCATGCCATATAGCTTCTGGAAAAGATCAAGGGTACGCGCACCCTGATTAGGGAAATCCAAACAGAGCGTGACCCCAGCAGTTGGAAAAGAAAGCATGCCAGCTGAAACGGCGCTGCCAAACTCTTTTACGACTGCCAGAAAAGAGGCGCTCCCGGACTTCACAATTACCTCCAAAATTGTCTTAATCCCGCTTTGTTCCAAACGCCCCGGCACCACACACTGAAACTGTAGAAATCCGCGTTTGCCATAGATGCGGTTCCAATCCTCAACCGCATCTAAGGGATAAAAGAAGGGATCGTAGTAGCAAGTTTTATTTACCACCGCAGCGCGTTGCTTATGATAGTAACAAGCGTCGAATGCGCGCACCGTAAAGTTATTAAGGGTAAAACTCGGTAAATCGAAGGGGACTTTGAGGGGCAGCTTTATAGGCACGCGCGGCAAATCCCGGCTTTCCTTGGAGCTATGATTGCCACGCATAAAAATTCCGCGTCCGAAATTTGCTCCTGTGCTCACGCAATCCATCCAAGCTACGGTGTATTCATAGTCTTGGTCTGACTCGCCGGAGATCTGAAAGAATTCCTCGAGTGATCCGAACTTCACTGACTGCATATCAATAAAAGCGTTTGGCGCGCGCCGCAGCCGCACCTCTGCCCAAGTAATTAGCCCGGTTAAGCCTAAACCTCCAATGGTGGCCCGATACAAAGCGTTGTTCTGATCGGCTGAGCAGATCAGACGCTCACCATTTGAACGTAACAGCTCGAAACGGGGCACATGCGCTCCAAAAGTGCCTGCGCGGTGGTGATTCTTGCCATGAACATCATTGGCAATGGCGCCTCCCACCGTCACAAATTTTGTGCCTGGCGTAACCGGCAAAAACCATCCACGTTTTAGCCCCCATTCGGCCAAATCCGCCAGAGTAACGCCACACTCACAGCGCACTAAGCCACTCTCATTGTCAAATGAAATCAGCCGATTCAAACGCCGTGTCACCAGTAGCAGCCCCCCCGCGTTAAGGCAGCTATCACCGTAGCTACGCCCCATCCCGTACGGTAGCACGCTCTCACGACCCTCAGGCACACTCACTCCCTCCAGCCAATCCAGCTCAAGAGACCGCTGCTGCACCCGCGGATAACGTCCCCAGGAAAGATTTTTTATCTGTACCATTTTTAACCTACTGTATTAAATTGCAAATAACAGTATCAACCCAGACAACGCCCCAACCAAATAGCTGACCTTGTCCTTCATGGCAAACACAATTGGATCTTCTAATACCTGCCCACGGTGGGCCAGAAGCCAGATGCGCCCGATCCAATATAGCAAGAGCGGACAGATCAACCAAAGCTCGCGTGGATGCGTATAGTATCTCGCCACCTCCTCGCTATTCATATACAACGCCAACACCAAAACCGATATATACCCTGCCGCTGTGCCAAATTGGGCCACCAGCTCCATATCGCCCGTCACGTAACCCCGCCCTTTGACTTTCTGATGGTTCGCCTCACGCAAGCGGTAGATCTCCGAAAAGCGCTTTACACAGGCCAGACTCAAAAAAAGAAACATTGAGAAGGCCAAAAGCCATGTCGAAACCAAGATCTGGGCGGCATATCCCCCCGCTAAAATGCGCAAGCTGTAAAGCGAAGCCAACGTAACAATATCTAAAATCGGCTCCTGTTTGAGGACAAGCGAATAGGTCAAGGTGGCAACAAAATAGAGCGCCAACGCAAATATGAACTTAGCTGGCAGAAGCAGCGCCAATATAAATGCAATTGAAATCAGGGGCACCACGATAAAAGCGCCCCACGCAAGCGAAAGATCTCCGCAAGCAAGCGGACGCATCTTTTTAACATGGTGCTCGCGATCCGCCGCCAAATCAAAAAGGTCGTTAATCAGATAAGCGCTTGAGGAGCACAGGCAAAATGCGACAAAACCCACCAGCGTCGCAAAAAAAATCTGGGGTTCAAGAATACGCTGCGCCAAAAGAGGTGCTAAAAAAATCAAAAAATTCTTGACCCACTGGTGAGGCCGCAGCGCTCGTAACAAAGGGCGGAACACTCCACGCCGACCGGCGAAAATTTTAACCGGCTTACCCAGCGCCTTAACCCGCTTTATTAAACCCGGATTGGAGGAGACCATCCAAGCCTCACCGGCCGCGCCCCAGATCGGAAGGTCAACCCGCGCATCGCCGACATAATCGAAACCCTCCTCTCCGAATTTTTCCCTTAAGAGCGCAAGCTTTTCAAAGCCTCCCAAATTACGCTGCCCATCGCTGGCAACAACCTCACCAAACACCCCAACATGTTTGGCAACGCCCTCTGCCAACTTGCTATCCGCCGAAGTGGCCAACACCAACTTCCTACCACTTCGTTGCTGTTTCACAAGTTCATCTAGTAGCGCGATGTTATACGGCAAAGTCGCAGGATTAATCTCGGTTCTTGCAGCCAACTCCTTTTTAAGAACCGCGCGCCCTTTAAGCAGCCAGGGTAGAACTAAAAAAATTCCGAATGGATTAAGCTTTAGAAATGAAAAAAGGGTTTCGTGCAACAGGTCCGTCCTGACCAGGGTGCCGTCCAAATCCACGCAGAGCACCCGATCTGGTTGCGCTAGTTTTTCGCCCATAAGTTGTACTTTAAAATCGCATAGATCGCCCGGAATCCATCCCTCCAACTAATTTTCTTACCCTCAGAGTAAGTACGACCATAATACGAGATTCCCACCTCATAGATACGGTAACCCCGGTGCGCAATTTTGGCGGTAATCTCCGGCTCAAAACCAAAACGATCTTCCACCAAATTAATGGATTGCAGGACCTCCCGGCGAAACATCTTGTAACATGTTTCCATGTCTGTCAGGTTAATGTTGGTTAACATATTTGAGAGCAGAGTAAGAAAACGGTTACCCACCATATGCCAGAAGTAGACAACCCGATGCGGCCCGCCCCCCATAAAACGCGAGCCAAAAACCACATCAGCCTTATCAGACAAAATCGGAGCCATAAGCGCAGGGTACTGCGAGGGGTCGTACTCCAAATCAGCATCTTGCACCACCACGATATCGCCAGTGGCTACTTGAAAGCCCGAACGTAGCGCCGCGCCCTTTCCCCGGTTACGATCATGAAAAACCACTCGCTCAACTTGAGACTCTATCGAATTCTTAATCAATTCGCGCGTGCCATCCGTAGAAAAATCATCGACAAGGATTATCTCCATATCTATATCTTCTACAGGCGAGTTCCTGACCGCACGAATCAGCTCAGGAAGCGTATTCACCTCGTTGAAGCAGGGAATAACCACCGAAAGCTTCATAAAACCATCCTAAATATAAAAAGTTAGACCGGGTGAGGTATAATAGACTTAACCCCCATGGTCAAGGACGCGCCCAAGCACTATGAATCTTTTCAAGTAGATACAAGCATATCCACTCTGTTAAGAGCCTATCTCGCCCTCTTTAAAAACTCTATCCAGCTAGGTGGCAGAAGTGCTTGCGCATGCTTCTGTAGAGCCATCCTAACCCCCAGCCCATCCAGCCACCACACCAATTTATTGGTCAAAGCTCCCACTATACGCGCGCTCCACGAAGGCCTAAGTGTTTGCTCAGCCGCCCCATATGAGTCGAGAAAATCGGCCAATGCCTCAAACGTATCCACGGGGCAGACCTG
>JAAYZI010000191.1 GCA_012514925.1 Deltaproteobacteria bacterium
CACAGCAACATACTCATCCAGTAGGCTGGCTAGTGTTGGTAGCAGATGCGGTGCACAACTTTATAGGCGGAATGTTTGTCGGTGCGGCGTTTATTACCGATACTTTTCTGGGTGTGGCTGCCTGGCTTGCCTCAGCGGCGCATGAGGTGCCACAGGAGCTAGGTGACTTTGGGGTGCTTCTGCACGCAGGGTGGGAGAAGCGACGCGCGCTCTTATATAATTTTATATCGGCGCTGACTTTCCCGCTTGGGGGCGTGGTCGCCTATTTTCTTTCCGGAGATATGGATGTGAGCTTTTTAATTCCTTTTGCTGCCGGCAATTTTATTTACATTGCCGCAGTGGATTTGGTGCCCGAAGTCAGAAACTCCGCATCTCCAAAAGGCGCATGGAGGCATTGGGCCTGGTTTTTCGTCGGGCTTTTGATCCTTTTGCTGCTAAAGCTGCTGCTAGAACCGTAAGTACAACCACCGCGAATTTTTCTAAATATTCTCCTTGTGGTATCCTTACTCCTTGGATAACCCCACTTCGCGTGAATTGTATTTAATAACGATGGCCTTAGAAAATTTTCCCAATGATTCCAAAGGTGACGCTTCTCCCCACGGAAATGGTCGTGGGCAGGATGCAGATCCTTCGCGCTCTCCTTCCAATCTCTCATTTAATTCAGGATTAGAGCAGATGCTTCCACAGGTAAAGAGACGCTTCTCTGAACTGGCGGAAATGGCCATCAAAGAGTCTCAAATTCCTGCTCAAAGCGCTCCGGCCGTGCTAAATTCCTTGGCCTTAAGTTTTGATCGGACCATCAGAGGGTCCAGCTTAGTGCTGCAGCGCCAACTCGCAGGAGATGTAGAGGCTGCACTTAGCTGGGGCACCGGCAAACTTATCGAAACTTGTCACCGCATTATAGCCGATGGAAAAACTTTTAATTCCAGCCTGCAACCCCTTGCCGTGCTTCAACTCCAAGTGCTAGAGGCGATGATGCCGCACCTTTCGCCCCAGCAGCCAGGCACCGATTCCCTTCGTGGAACTTTTCACGAAGCGTTATTTAAGTCTTTTTGTGAGCTTTTAAACGATGGCCTGGAAGCATCTCAACAAGCGGAGGGCTGCTACAGCGAGAATTCGGGGGGTCGTTATTTGGCGTATCGTATTAGAAGCCAAGTTGCTCTACGGGAGGCGGCTAGAACGCTGCGCAAGATGGCCGGTTCCTCCGGATTTGCCTCTAACGATTTAAAGATTGGACTTTACGGGTTTCAGTTGGAACTTGCCGCGCATAGCGGAAGCTTAAGAAGCTTTCTTCGTGCGCTCAGCAATCTGGCCACCGCTGCTAAGCTGCCGCGATACCGTGAACAGGCTGTGCAGCCACACTGCTTGATGGGTGATTTACTTCCTACCCTGTTTCATAAACATTTTGAATTTACTATTGACAGCCCCGGCGACGCTCCAGTTACAAAACAAGAGGAGCTTATCAACGCCGCGCACGCCTCGATGTGGCGCAAAGCCGAACCTGCCATCAGCCGACTTTTGCAAGAGCCGGAGAAGCTAACCCCTACTACCTTTAAAAACGCCGTCCTTACTGAGCTGCTGCGAGTGATCAAAGAAGTGAACCCCCAACTTGCGAGTAAAAGAGTAATGATAAACATCACCCGCACCGATTTTAGGGAAATCTCCCGCGGCAAATCTTATCAACGCCGCTTTTAACCGGTTCTTATCATTGCATCTTTTTACGTAAACCGATATGGTCAGGCACTCGGGGTTTGACCTAGAGATATTCTCATCATATTTTCACTTGGCGGTTGTTTTTTTTATGACGCTAAGCCAAGCACCCACGACGAGTAACACTTTGCAGATTCATGCAGATGGCTTGGCGCAGCGAAAAACCTGATGGAGTATCCGGGCAACGGAGTGGGAAGATTAACACAAATTATCCCATCTAGTTAAAAGCGCCGTCGGTTGTTATAAACACACAAGATTTTGTTTCGTAGGAAGATTGATTAGGGCGTGTAATGAAGGCTTTATTCCGCTTTATTTCGTGGGCTGTATGGCTGGGGTCTTTCTCGGCTGCTTCAGCCTTAGCCCAAGTGGGCACGGATGCTCCCCCGACGCTTACAGCTTGGCAGAGGCTTATAGCCATGTCGCCGATGATTTTAATGGTTTTTTTGATCTTTTATTTGCTGGTCATACTGCCCCAACAAAAACAGCTTAAAATGCAGGAAGCGCTGCTAACTTCCCTAAAGAAAGGCGAGATGGTGCTTACAAGCAGCGGCATCATTGCCCGAGTGGCAGGAGTTGAAAACGACCACGTTCTGTTGGAGATCTCCAACGGGGTCAAAGTTAAGTTTGAGCGTTCGCACATTAAATTTCGAGTGGAGAAGAAAAACTAGCACTTTGCTTTTGTGAGGATTCAACCACCATGACTTCTAATTTAAAAACCAGGTTGATTGTTTTCGGCGTGGTAATTTTACTCGGCTTTGTATTTCTCTATCCGACCATCAGGGTGGCAGTTAAGAAGATGACGGGTCAGCAGATCAGCTCCGAAGACATGTTTGGCAACAACTGGATTACACGGCCGATCGCGCTGGGCTTGGACTTAAGCGGCGGTGTGCATTTGGTGTATCAAGTGAAGGCTCGTGAGGCTGTGGCAAGCCGCTTGCAGTCCACTGCCAACTCCGTCAGAGACGCCCTGCGTCGCGAGAAGATTCCGGTAACCAAGGCGCTGGTGGTTGATCCACTTGTTAAGCAAAAGACAGACGCTGTTTCACCGCCCACCACCGATCTGGGAAATAAACCTCTAATCGAGCTAACCCTGCTTAGTGAGCAGCAAGTTGAAAAAGCTAAGAGCTTAATTGAAGATAAATACAGGACTTTAAATTTCCGCGCCAAGCACAATGATGATGGCAGGGTGCGTCTAGTGTACGGCATAAGCGAATCTGAGGCTGCGTCTATAGAGCGTAACGCCATCAGTCAATCCGTTGAAACTCTAAGAGCCCGGGTAGACCAGTTTGGAGTAGCCGAGCCTCTAATCCAACGGGTTGGAGATGATCGGATCATGCTTCAGATGCCAGGCCTGCAAGACATCGAAGCTGTGAAAAACGTCGTTGGCAAAATGGCCAAATTGGAATTCAGATTCCTTCCCACTCCGGGTCGATCAGCTGGTACGGTGACCTTAAAAGATCGTTCAGGCGCAGATATTGAAGTGGAAGATGTTGTGCAGATGACAGGCGACGCCGTGCAAGATGCGCGCGCCGATTTTGAAGCACACGGACAAGCTCTAGTGTCCCTTACATTGACGAGTGAAGGCGGCAAGGATTTTGCGAGCATAACCGGTGCCAATGTCGGACGCTTTTTGGCCATCATTTTGGACGGGGTGGTTTACTCTTCGCCTAGGATTCAAGAGCGTATTGCAGGCGGACGTTGCAGTATTACCGGAAACTTTTCACTAAAAGAAGCCAGTCAGTTGGCAGTGGTGCTTCGAGCCGGTGCTCTGCCCGCTCCACTGACGATTATGGAAGAGCGCGTGGTAGGCGCAACTTTGGGGCGTGAATCCATCCAGAAAGGGATCTTGGGAAGCTTGGTAGGCTGCGCCTTAATTGCCCTGTTCATGACTGTTTATTACCGCAAATCCGGCATGGTCGCGGTGGGTGTATTGGTAGTCAATCTTTTCTTGCTGCTGGCTATTCTTTCCGCTTTCGGCGCAACGCTTACATTGCCCGGTTTGGCGGGGCTGGCTCTGACGTTTGGCATGGCCGTGGACGCCAGCGTTATCATTTACGAACGAGTGCGGGAGGAGCTTAGAAAAGGCATAAGCCGAGATGCCGCTGTAGACACTGGATTTGAACGGGCCTTGAGTGCGGTAATCGACTCAAACATTACCACTCTAATAAGCGCGATAATCCTTTATTATTTCGGCACTGGGCCGGTTCGTGGTTTTGCGGTAACGCTTTCCATTGGAATTGTAACTACTGTTTTCTGCGCCTCTTTTGTATCGCGACTAGCCTTTGACTACTGGTCGCTTAAGGGTGGACCTAAAGAAGAGCTGTCAATTTAAATTTTTTGCGCTTAACTGGTGAGAGCATGGATATTTTCCCTCATAACAAAACCTACGATTTCATGGGCAAGCGCTGGCTGGCCTATCTAATTTCTCTTTTTACAATAGTGGCTTCGTTTTATCTCTGGTTCTCTAAAGGCGAAGACAAGTACGGGCTCGATTTTACCGGCGGCCATGAGATTGTGGTGCGGGTTGAGGGAGGGCCTGGTAGTGAGGCACTGCGGGAAGCTCTCTCGCAGATAGGGCTAGATGATGTAACGGTGCAGTCCTTTGAGCTTGGAAGTAACGAGTACTCAATTCGTTTTGGAGAGAACGAAGAGGATGACATGCATGTTAATGCTGCGGATCAAACCGCCGCAGTAAGAGAGAGCGTACGCGAAGCGCTTCTTAAAAAATTCCCTAACCGCGTTGAAATCCTGTCGGCTGATTTTGTAGGGCCAACTGTTGGTAAAGAGCTTCGCAGGCAAGCGACGTGGGCAGCTTTGCTCTCACTGGTGGCCATGCTCTGTTACATCGGCTACCGCTTTGAAATGGCTTTTGGGGTCGGAGCATTAGTCGCCGGTTTCCATGATGTTGTGGTGGCGATAGGGATCTATTTACTGTGCGGACACAGTATAAATATGTCGGCCTTGGCGGGAGCGCTAACGATTGTGGGATACTCTGTAAACGACACAATTGTGGTGTATGACCGTATACGTGAAGAGATAGTTCTTCAAAAAGGTAAAAGCCTAGAGGAAATTATAAACTACAGCGTCTCGGTCACGTTAAATCGGACTATTATTACTAATTTGTTAACATTCTTTTCGGCTGTGGCACTCTACTTTTTTTGTAGTGGCGCAGTCGAAGACATGAGCTTACTGTTTATGGCTGGTGTTATCACAGGAACCTTCTCGACGATCTACGTTGCATCCCCTGTATCGCTGGCATGGGCCGATTTTCGGGAAGCTCGCGCAAAAAAGAAATAGAGTTTTGCCCTAAGACGATAAGCAGCGCCCCAAAATAACTCTCAGATATTACTTTCTCCAGAGAAAGTGAATTCATATAAAACGTAAGGTCATCCAATCTGGTACGACCTAATATTGGCCTTGTCGCATATGCATATCTCGCGCAAAGGATTGGCAAATTAAACTAGTGTGCCATGCGCGAGATATGTATATGTGACAAGGTTTAATAAAAGCCCAGGTTAGCAGAGCCTTTCTGGTGATGGCTGACGGTAATGCGGAATCGTGGGTGATAAAACTTCACTTTCTCCAGAGAAAGTGAAGTTAATTCCGCATTACCCAGGCTTAAAACAAAATTGTGTAATCAATTCCATACGTAAACGGTTATTATTACTGATAAAGGTCTTTCCGGATAACTCCGATATTAGCTAGGGGAGGTTTCGGCCGGTTCCGAAATCTTACCTACAGCGGGGTCATGTCCATGAATTCAGGTCAAAACGTAAGCGGCCATGGTCTGATGGCCGAAATAGCTACCGTGCAGACTGCTGCGCGCCGAGCAGAAACGACGCTTGCGGTGGTGCAGATTGAAGGCGAAGTCCCTCCTCTTGAGAACGGCAAAATCTATCGAGCACAGATTGTTCCCCCACCCTCATCTGACCCAGCTTGCCGCGAGGAAAGCTCTGATCAAACACTGGTGATTGAAGGTCGGACCGTGCGAGCGCGCCTGCCTGAGAACTTAAGGACGGCTGAAGAGCTTGTGGTGCGCTTTGTAAAAAAAGGAGGTGTGGCAGTACTTGAAGTGCTCTCTCTCACCCAGAGCGCGCCGCCTGTTAAACCGTCCTCCACTGATGTTGTTCCTAAACCTGAGTCAGTCCTTTCCAAAATACTTCAGATCACGCCCGCCGACATTGAATCCCTTAAGGCCGCACTCAATCTCCCGTCTCATCCAGGCGCGCACGAACCGTTGGGAGAGTTGTTTCAGAAGATTCTCTCTGCGCTTGATGGGTCAAAACTAGTGTTGGATGATAAGCTGCTTAGTAACCCCACAAAGATCAAGGAAGCAATTTTAAATTGTAATCACGAACATCCAAAGGAGCTGTTAACCCGTTTGGTAGAGCTAAAAGATCAACCCGAACGCTTATCCAACACTGAGAGTAGCATTAAACTCGATGCTTCTTTAAAAGATTTTGAACGAGACCTTTCCTCGCTTATATCAGGACAGGTCCGGGTTGTGGGCCGACTGGAAGGTTCTCTCTACCGACTACTTGAATCGGTAGATCGAGATGGCGCGCTCTCGGTACTCACGCGTACCCTTGAAGCGCTAATTTCACTAAACTCAGCAGATGCTAAACCGGCAGACCAGGTGCTATCCCGTTTTGCAGACACTCTGAAAGATTCTCTTACACTAAGTTTAGATAAGCCTGTTTCAGAAAGAGACGCGGCAGTACGAAAAGTGCTAAGTCGTGTGAGTGCAGATATACAAACCCGCTTCAGTGAGACTAGACCAGGGAAAGAGCAAGCGCAAAGACCTATTCTGCGCTATGATCTTTCAGAGCGCGGCTTAAAGCTTCTACGTTCCCTTGAAATGCAGGTCGGCGCGCTGCTTGGTGCGCCTGATGGGGATGAGGCAAAGCGTCTTGCGGCATTTACGCAACATTTAAGCCGGGCGCCCGCCAACAATCCACAAAAACTCTCCGTTTCTACAGACTCGCTACGACAAAAAGAAGACTCTGCTACTGAAACAGCCAAAGTTGAGACCGGACAGAGTCTTCAAAGTTCAGAGAGAACTCCAGAACTCTTGATTGATCTCAAGGGGAAAGATGTTTCAACCGTAAGAGAGCTGCTGGCGGGCCTAAAGGCAGTGAGGGACCAGGTTGGTCAGAATGTGACCACGTTGCAAGTCAGGATCAGCGAATTTATTAAGCAGCAGTTGGAACAGTTGGGGTATTTGGAACCTTCATTGCAACGCTCGTTTCAAAGCGCTTGCGCAGAAAGCGGAGTAAATCTCCTGCTTAGGACCCTTGAAGCCGTGAAGTTGGAGGATTTACAAGATGCTGGACCAGGAAGAGATCTAGAGCTTCGTTTTAAAGAGTTTGTGGTCAACCTAAGGAAGGACTTAGAGCGGCTAACCCCCAGGCAGCGTGAGATACCCGACCTGGAAACTCGCGAAGTGTTAGTCCGGGCTCTGGACCATATTTACAATACTTTCGCCAAACGCTCCTCAGTAGTAGAGCCTAAAGTACCGCTTCAGTTGGAGAGCGATTTCCCGGCGCGCTATGGTGCCACCCTAAAGTCTATTGAATCTCAGATCCGAACTCTGCTTAGCTTACCGGAAGGGCTAAGCGAGAAAGGGTTACAGGAGCTTCAAAAGACCTTGGCAAAAGTTGACCTGACGCGTCTGCCAGATGCAAAGGGAGTGGAGCGACGTTTCTTGGAGGTAGTAAGGGATCTGTATGAAGGATTAAAGCTTGGGCTTGAGACCGAAGCCCCTCAGAAACAGCTCCGAGATCTACTGCAACGCGCTGCTAAAATATTTTCCCTGTACGGAGACGAATTTAAAAAGGAACCCATTGAGGCACAGCCTCAAAATCCGTCAACCTGGATCGCCACGCCTTCTACTTCAGGATCACAACCTGATAAAAGCGCAGAAAGGGCAGAATCTCTGCTAAATAAAATAAGGGAAAGAATCTTGATCTTGCTTGGCTGGGATCAAGAAGAAGTGATCTCTCCGCTAGCTCCTGGAAAACACGAAGTATTGGGAACAATATTTGCGCCGGAGAGGCTGCTTAAACTTGTAACTGGATCCTCTTCGCCGCAGGAGTCTCGGGAGTCACTTCTTAGACTGATGCAGGCGGTAAACCACCTTGATTTAGCCCCGTTAGAAGAAATTCTTAAGACCTTTCTAATTGTAAAGCATTCTCCCACTTCGAGAGAGGATCGCGAGTTTATGCTTAATCTAACAAGGGTGCAGGATGAACTAAAAAAGCTTCTGGGGCGCGCGGACTCTCTTTCTTTCGAACAAAAGTCCAGATTAATAGGGATGGCCGCGGAGCTGTTTAAGCTTGAGGACCACCTACCTCAGACATCTTCATTTTTTAATGCACCTGCCATTTCAGCTTTGCCTGATGCTTGGTCGACGTTAAGAGAGAGCGGGGCCAGGGAGGTTGGTAAGATTTTAGAAGCTCTGCGAGTATCGTTAGAGGCACCTCTACCTCAACCAACACCCGGTTTGGCCGGACCTTCCGGACAGGTGGCCGCTTTAACGGATCTCCCCGGCGCCGAATTGCAACCACAACAGATAAAAATCTCAGAGATGCCTATCAGACATCTTTTCGATTTACTACGCGACGTAGCGGCAGGAATGAGGCATGCAGATGCGACGGGATTGGGCTCATATGACATAGCTCAGTTTATGGCGGAGGTGATAAATGGCCTGGAGGACTTAAACACGGGAGGAGCGCATCCACAACGTGAAGTTACGCGCAAAGCGCTGGAAAGCGTAAAAGGAAAATCTGCCACACCGCCCCCCCAGGAGCAATTAAAGGTAGCGACTGAGATCTTAAAATCTGTAACGGCTTTAGAAAATACGATCAAGGGACAAGAACTGCTAAGCAAGCTAAATCCGCTTTTGCAAGCAGCGGGAGAACCCATGATGCTACTCTTTCCCACTTTAATTCAGGGATACCTTTCAAGCCTGGAGCTGGTATTTTATCCTATCTCCGAAGAACAGGTCTCAGGGGAACGTAACAAGAAAAAGAAGACAGGCGCAGGCGGATATCAACAGGCTAAATTCGGACTTAACCTTCCTGCCCTCGGGCATGTGCAGGTAAGCGTGGCCCATGGAAAAAAAGGAGTGCTGCTCAGTATGGCCTTTGAGAGGGAAGAGTTTTCTAACTTCGTTTCCGCGCGCTTAGGAAAACTTAGAAGATCTTTAAAAGAAGCGGGTATCGAAAAGCTAGAGTGCAAGTTAATGGTGGCTAAGCCTACGAGCATCGCGCCCCGTTGGGTTAAGGAGCTAAGTGAACGAGTTGGAATTGTGGCGTAACTAATCATGCAATTTTGTTTTCAGCCTGGGCGGCGGCGCAAAGTTAATTCCACTTTCTCAAAAGAAAGTAATATTCATGCAAGCGGTTACTAGCGTAAAGTTTTTACGCCCGAGCACCCTTTCTAAGAAACTTGCCCGGCGGAATTGGATTATTTTTTAAAATGCTGCGCAAGCCTCGCTGCAGTCTGCGCTTTCTAAAACTATAGACTCCATTTTTATCAACGTTTACAGCCGGTGGCACCCGGTGAGCTTCGAAAAAATCGTACCCCTGCCTCAAGTTTGCAAGGAAACCAGATAATCCCTTGAAAGACTGTTGAGGGAGCATTTGATCTTTTAGGTAACCGCGCAGTTCTAAGAAGTTTATAGTAGGAAAGATGATATTGATGCGATCTATTATAGCCAACACGAACCTGATTATCTTTGATCCATTCTCGGAGGGCGCTTGTCGTGAATTTGCAGGTGGTGCCTGCGGTTGCTGGTCCTTTAAGCGGATCGGAAAGATATGCACAGGGATGCGCTTCTGCCCGGCCTGTTTGGCCTCAACCCCCAAAATGTAGATCTCTTTAATGTACTCATCGGTGACCGGCAGGCATCCGGTAGTGACACATCCGCCATGCAGAAAAATATCTCCACCCAGGTCGCCGTATGCTCCAAGGATTTTGTCGGATTTATTTGGGTAGTTGATTCCTAAAGATAAATGAAACCGACTGACGGGATTAAAGCGATTTATGTAGTAAAACCCCTCTGGCACTTGGAGGTCACCTCGACGGCGCTTTGGTCCCAACACGCCTGAAAGCCGGCAAATGGGATAAGTTTTAAGAAGTTCGAATCTGTGATTCCGCTTAGGTTGTATCCACACTTCCAGCTGCTGCTCTTCTTTAAAGGCCCGCAGAAAAATTCGCCTGGGTGGATAGGGGATGTTTCTCTGCTGGAAGAGATGCTGCATCGCCGCTTCCTTCTCGTGGTAAGCCTTTTGGACTCTGGGGTATTTAAGCTGGGCTTTTTTAAATCCTGTTTCAGCCTGTAGATCAACGACGCGCGCAAAAACCAGCACCAACATGGACCAGCAAACAAAAACCGCGCTTTTCATGTTATTTGGCATAACAGGGCTTTTAGCCCCTGCTCTTTACCACTTCAGCGATCCTTTCAAGCGTTTGCGGGATTTGGTTGACTCTTTTTAAGACGGCACCGTCCGCCCCTGCCTCAATAAAAAACTGATTGCAACTGGGAACCGAAGAAAATCCGATCAACAAGCAGTTCGGAAGTTGCTCTCGAAGCGGCGCCACCAAGTCTGGCCCCTTAAGCCCGGCCTCTAGCTCATAATCAAGCAGGATCACATCTGGACGCTTAGCTATAATGGCATCCATTAAGTCACTCTTCTGCATATGCTTTAAATGGAGCACAAAGTCACTATGGCCATCACTGGCACTGACCAGGAAGCGGCTGTAAATCGCAAGAAGCACGGCGGTATCGTCAACCATCAGCACCCGCTTTCCTCTGAGAGTTTCGTACACATGAAGTGGAACATCCGGAACCTCGGAGTATTCCCCCTGTTGTCCCAACGTAAGCTGAGCTGCGTTGATTTTTTGCAGAAGATTTTCACGTTGTGGAAGCACAAAGCTTTCACGATGTGGAAGCGCTGAAAAAGGATCGTCCAACCGAATTTCCGGCGCCTGGGCTAAAGGGTCATGCTGAGCTTCTCGATTTGTAGATTTTAGATATATCATAACCACTCTAATGTTGATAAAGCCACGGTCACGACGGTCTGCTGTTTTGATTAAGAACTGCACAGTCAATCAGATCATACAAACTGTGCCGGACCAGTACCAGTTTAGCGCATGTACGAAACGCAAAAATATAACGGAGTTTAATAAAAAAGTTCCGATTTGTACAAACATTGTTTGTAGGGCCGCCTGTAATGGCTACGCCGCTGTCAGAGACCTAATATAAAAACATAGGCTTACCGAGCACATGCCAAATCTTGGGGCGGTACTCGTTCTTATCGTAAAGCTCCTCCACATCCACGCGTTTTAGCCCCTTCTTGGTGTCACTTAAAGGGATATGAGTATAAACCCCGTCTCGTAACGCACACATACGGCCGCTCTTTCCACGCATAATCAAATCCAGCGCCATATTGGCAAAGTTTACCGCCACCATCAGGTCCAACGCATCGGGCGCGCCTGAACGCATCAGGTAGGCTAGCTGCTGAAAAATAATTCCCACTCCGGTCAGGCTCTTGATGGTATCCGCCGTGAGCTGGCCGATTCCTCCCAGCTTCCTATGACCGTAGGCATCTTCTTCCCCGCGCTCTATGATCGAGCCGCCGATCATGGTGGTGCCTTCGCTTATCGTCACCATGGCGTAGTTGCTGGGGTTGTTACTACGATCACGCATCAGCAGCTCCGTTAACCGCTCCGGATGAAACGGAACCTCCGCAATTAGGGCACGGTCGACGCCCGCCAGGTAAGAACTGATTAAACTAGTCTCGCCACTGTTTCGGCCGAAAAGCTCGATAACTGCGATGCGCTCGTGAGATCCGGCGCTACTTCTAAGCTGATGGATAAACTGCACGCTACGGGTAACAGCTGTGCCAAAACCAATGCAAAAATCTGTGCCATAGACATCGTTGTCCATGGTTTTGGGGATAGCAATTACAGGGAAGCCTTCGCTGTGGATGCGTTCAGCATAACTAAGCGTGTCATCGCCACCGATCACGACCAAATGTGTAATGCCAAGTTTAGCAAGGTTGTTAAGCACATGCTCGGTAAAGTCCAGGCTGGGAGCATCGGGCCTGCCCTTATGTTTATTTTGATGCTCACGAAAAACCTCGGTGGTTTTTAGGAAGTCGGGGACTTCTTCAGCCCTGACATTACCTGGGTTAGTACGACTGGTGTGCAGAAAAGTGCCGCCTGTCCGGTCAATCGGCCGCACAATCACCTTATTTAGTGTCATAAAATGCTTGTCAAAACTGGTGGGGTCATCGGCATCGTAGTGCAGAAGCCCACGCCAACCGCGGCGCACCCCCAGCACCTCATGCCCCTCTTCCGCGGCCCTACCGACCACGATTTTTATGCAAGCGTTTAACCCAGGAACATCCCCTCCGCCGGTCAATATCCCGATTTTCATGGTGGCCTCTCCAGTTTCAGGCAGTTTGCATCACTACTTTTCTCCGTCAGCATGGTTTATATTAGACGCCTAACCTAATGAAAAATAGAACTGACGGTGACCTTTTGAAGCTACACCAAACTATAGGAGCTTGCCGGTTGAGCTGTCAATCAAATTACCTGACACGCCTAATAGTTTGACTACCCAAATACTTGCTGTAGTATTTAAACCATAAGTATCCGTTTGCATGAATATTACTTTCTCTGGAGAAAGTGAAACTGACTCCACGTTACCGCCTAAGCCGAAAACAAAAATTACATGATCAATTACATAATCAATTCCATACGAAAACGGTTAAAACCATAAGGAGATCCAGCCCATGCCTTCTATCTGCTTATATTTTCAAGTGCATCAGCCTTACCGTTTGCGACGCTTGTTCTATTTAGACTCTAGCCCGGAGTGGGATTTCTTTGATGAAGATGTTAACCGTGAACTAATTCAACGGGCGGCTGAGCGTTGTTACTTACCGGCCAATCGCCGCATCCTTGAACTAATTCGGCGTTTTGATGGCAAATTTAAAGTGGCTTACTCCATAAGCGGGATGGCAGTAGAGCAGTTTTGCCGCTTTACTCCCGAAGTTATGACCAGCTTTCAAAACCTCATCCAAACTGGGTGCGTGGAGCTTTTAGGCGAAACCTACCACCATTCCTTCGCTTCGGTTTTTAATGAGAAGGAGTTTGTAGAGCAGGTCCAGCAACATTCCAAGTTAATGCAAGATGCTTTTGGAGTCCGGCCCACAGTTTTTAGAAACACGGATCTGCTCTACAGTGATCGTATCAGCGAAGTTGTGGCTAGGCTTGGGTTCGAGGTCATGCTGGCGCAATCTGTGGATTATGTGCTGGGCTGGCGCAGCCCTAATTTTGTGTATGTAAGTCAGGATCCACGCGTTAAGTTGCTACTAAGAAATCCGCAGCTTTCAGATGATTTGGCGCTACGGTTTTCCAGCAAAGATTGGGCTGACTATCCGCTGACCGCAGAGAAGTACGCAGGCTGGATCTCCAACATCAACGGTGCCGGTGATGTGGTCAATATCTTTTTGGGCTATGACACCTTCGGCGAGCGCCACAGCGCTGAATCGGGAATCTTCGATTTTTTAGAGACCTTTCCGGGCGAGATTTTGCGGCAACGTGATTTTGGTTTTTGCACGCCCTCTCAAGCTTGTAAGCAGTACGCAGCGGTTGGGACTCTATCCTCGCCACTCCTTACCTCCTGGACCGATTTGGGATGTGATGCGGGAGCTTGGTTAGGCACGGGGCTACAAGGGTTAGCTCTAAATGAGCTTTATAAGATGGGCCCTACCTTGCAAGGCACGCGGGACCCCAGGCTTTTGGATATTTGGAGAAAGTTCCAATGCTCGGATCACTTTCACTATATGCATACGCGTTGGTACGGGGAGCCGCACTCTCAGATCAGCCCCTTTGCAAACCCACATGACGGTTACATCTATTATATGAACGCCTTGCGGGATTTTAACGAAACCGTACGCAAACATGGCGGTGCTACCAAGGACTTTGTGACCTACCCTGAGGCTGCGCGCGTAAAAGCCGTAAATGAGTAGGGCGGTATATGGCGCAAGTCCACCGAATATTTCACCGAGTATTTCACTAGGTTAGTTGACAAAACCCGCCTGCTTAGCAAGTATTGGGGGCATCCAACCTGCAGTAAGCACAGTTAATTAAGGAGATAGTAATATGGCAGAAGGATATGTAGCCCCGGAACTCGATACCCCGAATTGTTGCTCATGCGGGGAGTGCGTTAACGTAAACGCCGAGATTTTTGCTTTTGATGAGGAGGGACGCGCAGTTATTAAGAATGCGCAAGGTGGGCCTTACAGCGATTTGGTAAAAGCTGCAGAACAGTGCCCGGCTATGGTGATTAAGCCGGGATTGCCGGCGGATCGTAGCGACCCAGAAACTGCAAAATTGATTGCACGCGCCGAGCAGTTTAATCAGTAAGGTTCCTCCCGGGAGGCAGGCTCGTTACGCCCAGCATACCAGCCCAGTCTCGTGGGAGGCGCTTAGGAGCGGATGCCAAGGTACCACTCTGATACCGTAGAGATAGCTGCCACTTTGTTCCACGTTATGGGCCACATGGAAAGTTAACTCTCCGGACTGAGGGTCCTGTCCTAACTCCTGCATCGGCACCACCAGCGGCTTTTCGATGAAAGTGTTGCCTTGACGCAGCCCCAGCACAAGCTCGGCCCGCAGCTCTCCTGGCTCCATCTTGCCTGGGTTTACGCTTAGGTCTATCTGCAAGCACCCGCCTGCTTCCAGAATATCTCCGCGAATGCCACGGATTGTGACTTTGGGGATCTGCACCGACCCAAAGCGCGCAGCAACCTTCTGCTTCCAAAGCGTCAAAGATTTTAAGTCTTCAAACGACCCACTGCAAAGCACGGCTTGGCGCTCTGCCGTAGGACAGTAGCTCAGCGCAAAGTACTCCTTCAGCATGCGCAGGGTGTTAAAGTAAGAGCTGACCTGCTTCATGGAAGCCTTCACCTTGGCGACCCAACCCGGCGAAAAACCCTGTTCGTTCTGGTCGTAATAAAGCGGGATTATCTCTCGCTCCAACATGTCCATCATGGCAATGTTATCAAATTCATCTTGATGCTCGCGGCTTGAATACTCACTTTGAGTCTTGATGCGCCAACCGATCTCAGGGCGATAAGCTTCATCCCACCAGCCGTCCAAAATAGAAAAATTAAGCCCGCCGTTTGGACCTACTTTCATACCGGAGGTGCCACTAGCTTCGAGAGGCCGAAGCGGATTATTAAGCCATACATCCACACCGCGCACCAAAAGCCGACCGATGCCCATATTGTAGTTCTCAAGGAAAAGGATCTTACCGATAAAATCCTTAGAGCGGGCCATGTCCATGATCTGTTTTAAGATGCCCTTGCCTTCATCGTCGGCAGGATGAGACTTACCTGCGATAATGATTTGCAGCGGACGCTCAGGGTCATGCATCAGCCGTTTTAGCCTTTCTAAATCGCGCAGGAACAGATTGGAGCGCTTGTAACCTGCTAAACGTCTGGCAAAACCAATAGTAAGAATATCGGCCCTCAAGCCTTGGACAGTCTCCAAGATTACGCGCGGGAACTCACCGCGGCGGGCATAGTCCTCAGCGGTTTTTTCCTTGATGCGTTCAATCATCTTTACTTTCTGCGACCGGATCAGCTCCCGCAGCTCCTGGTCTGGAATCTTGTCAACTTTCTCCCAAACCTGCTCGTCATCCTCATTTTTGCCCCATTGGATCTCAAGATGGCGATCCAAGAGGTTTCGCATAGAGCGGCTTACCCAGGTGGCGAGGTGAATCCCGTTTGTAATCGGAAAGATCGGGACCTCCTCCAAGTTCAGCCCTTTCCAGACGTTCTGCCACATCGATTGGCAGATGCGTCCGTGCAGTTTAGAAACGGCATTACTGCGGTTGGAAAGTTTCAACGCCAGAACCGTCATGGAGAATGATCCGCTCTGCGGAGTTTCATGTCCAAGTTCCAGAAGCTGGCCCCAAGTTATGCCGGTTTCTTCGACAAAACCCCGCAAGTAGTGCTCCATTAAATCGTGGTTGAACTCTTCGTTACCGGCGGGCACGGGAGTGTGCGTGGTAAAGACAGTTGAAGCCCGTACCGCCTCGCGCGCCTCTTGGAAGTTTAGACCCTGGCGCATAAAGTGCTTGATACGCTCCAGCGTCAGGAAGGCTACATGACCCTCGTTTAAGTGGTAAACTGAAGGCTCCACCTTAAGGAGCTCCCGCACCAAGCGCACGCCTCCGATGCCGAGCAAGATCTCCTGCTCGATACGCATCTTGCGGTCACCTCCATAAAGCGCAGAGGAAATCTCGCGGTCCTGGGGATGGTTCTCATCGATATTGGTATCCATCAGGTAGAGATTGACCCTTCCTACCTGCACAATCCATACCCGCGCAAAAAGGGTGCGGCCAGGTAGCTGTACCGACACCAACGCCTCCGACCCGTCCGCGTTCATAAGCGAACGCACCGGCATAACCGCAAAATCGAGCATAGGATAGAGCTCGTGTTGGTTGCCATCCCGGTCTAAACTCTGCACAAAATAACCCTTCTGATAGAAGAGTCCCACACCCACCAGCGGCAGGTTAAGGTCAGAAGCTGATTTAAGGTGGTCTCCCGAAAGAATACCCAAACCCCCGGAGTAAACCGGCAAGCATTCGTGCAGTCCGTACTCCATGGAAAAGTACACAATCGGCCGCTCCGGAGAGATAGCTGCGGGGAGAGTCACCCCACAGCTGGTATCGTGCATGTACGCGTTAAAGCTCTCCAGAACATGACGGTAGCGTTTGAGAAAATCGCCGTCCCGGCTACGCTGCGCGATCACCTCGCTTGACACCCGGTTTAAAAGCTGGATTGGATTACGCTCCACTGCTTTCCAGAGTTCCGGATCGAGCTGCGTGAACATCTCCTTAGCTTCTTGATCCCAGCTCCACCACAAATTATAGGCGATATCATGAAGCCCCTTTAATTTGTCCGGAAGCTTAGTGACCACCGAGAAGGGACGGTAACGTGGAGTTTCGCAGTGGTGCATATCGCTGAAGGTAGTAAAGACCTCTTCGTGCATGCCTTTATCGACGCGGTGCGCCACTTTACGTAGCGCCTCGTTGTAAACATCTTGATAGAGTGGAAAGAAATTATTCCAGTCGGCTTGCAGCGCAATGCGCCGCGCCGAGGTGGCCAGCTGGGTTTGCTCTTTGGGGTCAAGTGTCGAGAAGCGGGCGAGGAGCTTGTAAAGATCCTCTGTGGCTTCCTGGCTGGTGCGCCCTTTGCGCGGGATAATGCTAACTCCTTGCTGCCCAAGATCGGTTAATTGCTGCACCCACCGTCCAAAACCAGCCAAGTCGGTGGTCACAGTCGGAAGCGCCAAAGCGGTGCTTTCTAAAGCGGTGTATCCCCAGGGCTCATAGAACGAAGGGAAAACCCCCAGGTCACACCCAGACATGATATCCTCGTAGGTGTGGTTAAAGATGCCGTCATGTCCGTCCAAATATGCCGGCGAGTAGATCAGGTGCACCTTATTGGCCGGTGTGTTTCTAAGCCCCAGGCGGTGAGAGGCGCTTACAATCGGATCATTATGTTCATCTTGCAAACGATGAGTTTCGATGCCGTTTTGATCCTGCACCGCCTCACCCAGTTTGGCATGGATACGCTGGTAGGCACTCTCCTTAATGCCCTTATGTCCAGAAGCCACCAGTAGCAGCACCACTACCGGAGGCATGCTTGCGCCGCTACGGCCGATCTCTCGATCTAGCTCCGCCAATGCCTCTAAGAATACGTCGTAGCCCTTGTTGTGATACTCGAAATGGCCGGCTGTAACCCAGAAACGAGTTTCACGCGGCAGCTCCTTTTGCAGAAATTTTTGGGCAAAATCGTGTAGAAACTCGCGGTTTCGCTGTGGCACCGCACGCTCGGCAGCATAATCTGGAATATGGCTGATGTTAACACCGTTTGGCACAATCCGGTCCGGGGTCTTTTGCAGGAAAACTGCGGCTTCCTCTGCAGTAACATCACTTACAGTGGTAAAAATATCAGCCTCGCGCGCCGCCGCCGCTTCCATGTAACATTTGGCTGAAACGCCCTGGGCGTTGGCTTCTTCAGTAGGATTGATGCTCTCAAGCTCGCGGTAAAAATCCCGCCCATTTTCAGCTAAGGCACGCCCTAACACAGTGGCGTGGGTGGTAAATACTGTGGCGATGCGGGGGGCGTGTCTTTTTAGACGAAGCAGCGCCGCACCGGTTAGCCACTCGTGGAAGTGTGCTATCATCTGGTCGTCTTTGCCCATGACGACGTTGAAAATTGCTTCCAAGGCTTCCCCGAAGGCGGTGGCGTACAGCACCGGCTCAACGTAGTCCCAGCGACCGCCAAACGAATTAATGCCGAAATCCCGCCAGTATTCGTAAAGCAGCTTACCGGAGTCGAAGCGCTCACGACCATCCACCAGGATCGCGCGCGGCTCACCGTCGATCTTCCAGCGGCCAAGTTTAAAACGCAGCCCTTTTTGCTCTAGCGCGATGCGGATCCGTTCAAAGGCAGGCTCTTGCGTCTCTCTGAACTCAGGATTATTCGGGAGCAAGGGACCAAGCACAAAGTACCCATCGCCGAACTCTTTTAACGCCTGCGGCGATTTAGTACGAAGAACGGTATGAATCCCGCCGAC
>JAAYZI010000192.1 GCA_012514925.1 Deltaproteobacteria bacterium
TAATCGGAAACCGGAGCATCTTACTGAAGGGCAAAAACCTCCAGCTATAAGTAGTCGTTTATTCTTGGAAATCGCCGGACTTTCGGTGGCTCCGGGTATCAGCTACACCTCTTCCAGCGCTTTGGTCAGAGTCATCAAACGAGAGGTCAGTCCCTGCTCTTCGGCTGCGTGGAACAGCTCCTTGGCCAGCGTTCGATCTTTAATCTTAGACTGAATCCGGAACTTAGAAACTAGCAGCTCATAAGACTCTCGCCCCTCGATATACTTGCGGCTGACATCGACGCGGAGTTCGTCAAAAACCGCCACGAAGTGCACATCGCCCGGGATGTCTTCGATGCGCTCCCATTTGTTGCTTGTTTCCTCCCTTAGGCGCGCTAGTAGCCTGGAGACAAACTCGTAGGCTTCTCCGTCGAACTCAGCTTGTCTGGAGTCATGATATGACTGGTAGACTCCTTCGATATGTTGGTAAAGATTCTTGGCGATACTACCTTCCGCAAGCACGGAGCAGCGCCGGTCGGAGTTCCGTGACCGTTTATAGGGATCAGTCAGTTCGGTATAATGCCAGCCCGTCGGGCGCATCTCTATGGTAAAAATGGGAGCACTGACTGGAATCAGCATAAAGCCACGTCCCTGAAAGTCACTGCGCACCGGCGTCGAGGCGCGCGCCACCAAAACTCCGGAAGATACCGGCAGGGTGTATACGTTTTCCCAGGTATAGCGCGGTTTTTCGAAACGGTCTTCGGGATTAAGGACCTCGCCGCCCTTTCGCCACTTGTCTGGATCGGTCTCCCGCAGCAGAGTCTTGATCTTATCGAAAAGCAGATCCTGTTGGCTTTTTTGCTCGGCTAAATTCTCAGTTGGTTTCTGACTTCCAATCGGCATAGCAAAACCTCATTTAACCCATTTCGTAACCGTCTAAAGTGCAAAGCGCTACCCGCTAGGGCGTGAGCTCTCAATAGGGTTATTGAAGAATTAAGGGGAGGTGTTGCACGCCTCGAAGCAAAAAATCGCCACCCCGTCGAGTAGTTACCAAAATTCCCCCTAATTTTGAGGAAACATTGCGTTTAAATGCTCGAAGATAGGGTGTAATTTGTGGTGAGCCAGCACCGCTAAAAACCTTGTTTTAAATTTATAATAGGTTATCTTTACTAGTGAAGGTGTGGGTCCGCTGCTTCGATCAGCCAGGAGGGGGGTGTTTGTTTATGGTGTGTAGGCCGAAATTGGAACGAGAGCGGGGTTCAGCTCTGCTTTTTTTCTTGGCTGGCGCCCTCCCTTTGATCCTGCTCTTTCTGGGGTTGGCGTTAGATCTGTCCCGCTACTACTTGTTGCGGGAGGAGGCCCAACGGGTTGCCGATAACGCCGTAATCTTGGCGGCAAAGTATTTGCCGTTCACCGAGCCAGCCATTAGTGCGGCACGCGCTTATGTGGCAAGTGAGGCAGTAGGCCCTGGTCTGGACAAAGCGCTACAGATCGAAAAGATCGAGGCTGATACAGCCGACAGCATATCGGTAAGGATTAGCCGTTCAGCCTCTTTTTTGCTCTTAAGTTTCTTCGGTGCTTCCCAGATAAAATTTACGGTGCAGGCCCGCGCCGGTATCAACGCAAAAAACGTCTTGATTTTTATGGATAACAGCTCGCACATGAGCCCGGCCTGGGAGAGCGAGCGCCCTTGGGGTGGGGGAGCTTGGCCAACTGCGAAGTTTTTTAATAAGAACCCTCACCTAGTCCCGTCCTACGAAGAACCTGCGCATCCTCGGCGTCGTTTTCGAGTGGCCACGCAGCAGTGTTTCAATCCACTTTTCTCCGCCGTTAAAGAGGCCACAATTCGTTTATACGATTACCTGAGCGCTTTTGACGGACATTCAGTCGGACTGTTGATGGGACCAGGTCAAAATGACGACGATATTTTAGTGGTGCGGGATGTGATGCCTTTTGATTTGAATCGTTATGCCAATTCGCGCGTGACATATAATGCAGGGCAGGCGACCTTCGGTTACTACCGCAGCCAGTTTGTGCGTGATGAGTACTGCCTGGCAGCAGCTGAGCAGGAGCCTTTGATTGAAAGGTCGCTTACGCCTGAAGACGAAGATTTGATTGATAAGAAAGTCCGACACGGTGGATACCGCATTCCTGCGGATCGTGGAGCTAATAGGCCGCGCAGCTACAGTTTAATCCCGTCGGGAAGTTTTACTCTGCCGTTAGCGCAACTTTCGAAGGTGACCCCTAAAGACGTGATCTGGTCTAGGGCCGCGCGCAGGCCTTACCGGGAAAATGGAGGGATTGAGTCCCACGTGAACATTCGCAGCGTACTGCGTCAGGTTAGGAGCACCTTGCTAGGGGCGCCATTTAGGGCAGAGCGCGCTGGGCAGGGTTTCGAGCCTTCACACCTGGCCTTTCTGATGCTGGGAGACTTTCCATGGCAAAATGGGGTGCGGTTTTCAAAGAGCCGTTTTGACAAGAATTATCCCGGCAATTTAGTTGTAAGGACAGCCATCGCTACTGAGCTTGAGGCCTTAAATCAGGCCGCTAAACAGTTGGGCGCAAGAGTGGCCATCTACTTTGTTGTACCCAGAAATCCGCATGAGTACACGCCGCCATCGGATGTGCTTGAACGCTGGTATAATACGGTGCTTAAAAGGCAAGGAAAGAAGATCTTAATTAAAGAATGGCTGCGAACTCAGGATCATGATTGCGTTGACGATCCGCAGTACGAGGGGAACATCGACAGCCACGCTCGTCCAACTCAATGCGTAAGGTTTTTTAAAAAAGATGGGCCCAGGTTTGAGGCTTTCCTAAAGAAGCAAAATTTCACAAATGTGCGGGTAACGCTGATTCGTCCCCCGGATTTGGCTTCAATCCCGCAGGACACCATGGCGTTTCTGCCTATGGTAAACCGTTCCGTTGTACTTACTCATTGAGGATTATGGGCTGTAACACTCAAAAAGGATTGGCTCTGCTTGAAAGCGCCGCGCTTTTGACGGTTATGGGAGTTGTGGTTTGGTTTGGGTTTGGCGTGGTGGCTTATTTGCAGGGAATAAGCGACCTAAGGGAGATTGTAAACCGGCATGCCGCGGCGATTAATATTAAGCCTTTTAAAATGAGCGCTGGAAATCAGGCCTATTTTTTAAGCGGTATGAATCGAGATACAGGCGATGGGAGCGATTCGTACCCGCTGCAAGCCATGCTTGATACGCATGCTACCGCGATTCAAAATGATGTGCGGGCTTGGTTGGGTTGCTCAAAGAAAGATTGTAGAAGGCGATATGCCGTGGTGGTTCGATTGATTAATATGTCGGTAGATATGATTGACGGCAAACTCACTCCCAGGGCATGTTCCTTTAAAGGGGGGGAAGATTTCGGTGCCTTGAGGGAAACGCTGGCTCAGCGTGGTTTGCTGGGGAAGGCGCGGACAGATTCTTTTGCAGGGGCGCTTCAAGTGTTGCGTCAGGGATGCAGCAGTGGAACTGAATCGTTCCAGTATGCAGTGCCTGGTCCGCTTTATAATGTTAGGATGCTGCAGTACTACGGTCAGACAGAAGTTCGTTCAGATGAGATGGGAGGAGTTGAGCGCTGGGACCAAAAACCGATAAATTTCTTAAGGCGTGCGGTTTTCCTTCAGGTTTATGTGCAAGCGGATCTATCGAATTCGTTTCTTGTTCCGGGGTTCGCACGTTGGTTGGCATCTGGGAGGATTGGCTCGAGTAGAGATCCTCTGATACTGACAGACCAGCGCGTTTTTGCCGCGCGTCAGGAGCTGTAGCTATAATAGCGCTGGATGGTGGGTCGCGTTAATCTACAGTATGTCCAACATACAACCTGTCATCTAAAGCTGAACTTTCCACTCGTGCTTGAGCTGCGGTTTGGATTCTCCACGTCACTCGGCGTGTGCCTCCGGGGGCGCGTGTATCAGGGATAACGGCAAATGGTAAGATCAGTAATGGCATATTGTAGCTGACGCGTACTTCCAAGCTGCGTTCAGGCGAGGGGGAAGGTAATGTGGCGTCACCTGAGGGGGCGAGTGCGGCCGGGCCTCCCAATACCTCGATTGTTACACAATTTGCCTGGCGGGGGTTAGCACATTCGAATATGGCTTGCGGCAAGGCTGATCTGATTTCTTCCTGGACGTAAAGTTCGGCTGCTCTCTTAACAGAGATCTCGCGTTTTGCAGGTACAAACGATTGCGGGGAATTAATCAGACTACGTTCACAGGCCTGTCCTGGGGGAGGGTTCTGACAAACTGTAGGGACCACACCCTCGGGTAGCGTCCCGGCCACTGAAACTTTAGCGCCGTTTTTGCCCTTTCTCCAGTCCCGCATAAACCAAGCAAAATTTCTAGTTTGGAGTGACTTCACACTCACCCCGCTGCCGTGGGTGACGCTTACGTGCCTAAGAGTGAGTTTAGTGGCCTCTTTTAGAACTGCCTGGGTTTTAAAGATATGGAAGACATCAAGTGTTCCAAGCAAAACGGGCAGACAGACCAACAAAGCCGCCGTGGATTCAAGCAGTGAAAAGCCCCGTTTATTGAAAATACGTTCTGTCATTTGTAGCAGCTATTTTAGCTCAACCTAGGATCTACTCAATGGGTAGTTAGGTAATAGTTCGGAGATTTTTCAAAGCAGTTGCCTAAACGGCCTTGGTTAGGTGTCAAGATCCCGGCGCAGAGGTGGAGAAGAGGCGTCCTTACTGACCATACCCCATTGAAATTACTTCTTACTTTTATGGCATGAGCCTTGCTCAGTCTGTTTAAGGGGGATTTTTTTAAGGAGTCAGTCTATGGGATTTTCAACGCGCCGTGCGCGCACGATGGGCCTTGGAATTTCAAGTGGGGAGCTTGATCGCGGCGTTATTTCCGGTTTGGGGTTGGCGCTTGGTTTTTTGGTCCTGACATTGGTAGCAGGCGGCTCCGGCATGAATTTTGTGAGCCCCATTAGTGCATTGTTGGTGTTGGGGGGTACTTTTGGGGCCACGCTGGTTAATTACTCCTTTCGTGATTTGAGCCATGCCTGGAGTGCGTTTAAGGAGATGCTCTTTGTTAGAACCTATAATCCGATGGAGCGCATAGATTATTTAGTGTGGTTGGCGCACGCCGTTCGTCGCGAGGGACTGCTGGTGCTCGAGGGGGAAGCTAACAGCACGCAAGATGGATTTTTAAGGAACGCGCTCAATCTGACCGTGGATGCGCAGGATCCGCTCGAGATCAAGAGGTTGCTGGAGACCGAGATTCACGCTTCTTATGATCGATCCTCCCGGGCTGTGCAAGTGTTTGAGACGTTAGGCACGTATGCCCCGGCTTTTGGGCTGATCGGTACACTGATTGGCCTGATTCAGATGTTAAGTGCTCTTGAAGATCCTGCCACAGTAGGACCAGCCATGGGTCTAGCGTTGGTTACCACTTTTTACGGGGCGTTGCTTGCGAACCTATTGTTTCTTCCGATCGCTGGAAAACTAAGAAACCGCTGCGAAGCTGAGGCGCTAGTCAGGGCTATCACCGTAGAAGGTGTTTTGGGGTTAGGTAAACAGGAGAATCCGATTGTTGTTGAGCAGCGGCTACAAAGCTTTTTGCCGATAGCAGCGGCCGCTTAAATAGTACGAGCGTGACCCCTGATGCAGGCCTTTAATTTTACATATCCCTTTCGGAGCAAAACCGCCGGGGCTGCTGCATCGGCGCAGAAGGCTTATTCATTGCAGTATATATCGCTGATTTTGATCGTGCTGACCTTTGTAATTGGGGTTTTTATGAGTGGGCCCGTACGAGTCGCCAAAGAGAGTGCTCCTGTACATGCAGCGTCCATGGGTTTTGACCCGGGGGTACTCATTAGCGATATGGAATATAGTGATCTTTTTCAAGCCCAAGCCGAGATCTCAGATAACTCAAAAGTTGCGGCTCTAGCCAGTTTACTCCGCAGTCACGACATTGACCTGGAGGCGGAAGTCTATAGTGGGGCAGGGCAGGAGGGGCTGATGTTGGCGCTTGAGCGCGCTCAGGCGATCTTTGAAGCGTTGGTGCAGGCCGGGGTGCCGTCTGAGGCGCTGAAGATCTTTGCGCATGAGAAACACTCAGATTCACAGTTACGGGTGCGTCTTTATAAAGCAGGGCCGAATGTATAGCCGTTATTTATCAACAGCAGCGGGGTTTTATGCCAGAGACGTGGGGATACGCCCAGGAACGTCATCGCTATGGTTGGTAAGCTTTGGCGATCTTTTGACACTTATGCTCTGCTTCTTTCTCTCCCTGATTGCCTTTGGGCCTCTAAACCGAGGTTTCCAGATGGAGAGTGCGAAGCTAACTCTAGAGACTCGAAAGGCAATTCAGGTTTTAAAGGTTCCACGGGAGTTGGCCCGTCAACCTGGCATCACTATTGCATTTTCAAGGGATGGAAAACCGAGCCTAAAGATTGCTTTTGGCGAGGAGGACTTCCAGAAGGAGCGTGAGGAATTGCTTCCTACAGTTTTAGAAAGAATGGTTAGTATTGTGAAATCAGTGCAGTACGATATCAGCGAGGTCAAAATTGAGGCGTGCCGGATTGATGCTCGCGGCTCAGCTGGAGGTGGTTGGCAGGCTGGTAGCCGCATGGCGCTAGGTATAAGGAGCCAACTTCTTGACGCTGGGATTAAGTCTGCGAGTTTAAAGCTTCGTAGCCCAGGCGGGCATTGTGCGGAGTTTGCAGGCGAAGACAAACAGGAGCTAGGTGACAGGGCGCAAGTCACCTTTGTTTTTTAAAGAGAGCCCATGGTTGACGATGACAGAAAGGACATTGACGCCGAGGAATCTGAAGGCGGAGAAGCATCGCCTTCTGTAAGCAGCGGCGGCAGCAAAAAAAAACTGGTCCTAATCGTAGGCCTGATACTGGGACTGTTGTTGCTGGTGGGTCTTCCGGTGTTTTTTTTGATGAGTTCCGGAGAAAAGGAGCCTGTCGAGACGATTTCGTTGGAAGAGGAAGATGATTTTCAAAAGTTGGTGCCGGAGGTATACCAAGAGGAGGACGAGCTGGATGAAGACGAAGATCCTTTGGGTGCAATTTTTCCCCTGGATACCTTCGTGGTCAATCTGGCGGGAGGAAGCGGTTTCTTACGCTGTCAAGTTCAGATTGAATTTACCGAACGTGATGTGCCGAAGCGTTTTTATGCCAGGCTTGTGCCGGTGCGCGATGCCGCTATCAAGATTTTAAGCACGCACACTGCAGCCGAGCTGGCGGGAAGTGAAGGGAAAGAGAACTTAAAAGAGGCGTTGGCTGAGATGATCAACGGGATTCTAAGGAAGGAACAGGTTAAGAACGTTTATTTTACGCAGTTTGTAGTGCAGTAGACAGGAACTATGAACCAGGTTTTAACTCAAGACGAAATCAACTCGCTCTTACGTGGGCTGTCCGAGAACGATGTTGAACAGGATGGCGTAGAGGTTAAGGACGATCAGCCCCAGGCTAGGAAATTTGATTTAGCCAACCAGGAGCGGATCATTCGCGGCCGTATGCCGACTATGGAGTTGATCCATGATCGCTTCGCGCGTCAGTTTAGGACGAATCTGGCTAAGTTCTTGGGGCGTACCTGCTTTGCGAATGTGGGCGGCATCGAGATGATCAAGTTTGGCTTATTCATGAAAAAGCTGCCACTGCCATCGTCTCTGCATATTTTCCGTATGCCGCCGTTGAGTGGGTATGCCTTGATGGTTGTGTCTTCACAGTTGGTATTTGGGATTGTGGATGGACTCTTCGGCGGAAGTGGGCAAGGACGGGTAAAGATTGAGGGCCGTGAATACACGCCTATTGAAAACCGCTTAATCGGCAAAGTCGTGATGATGGCGCTAGATGTGCTTAAAGACGCGTGGGCACCGATACATCCGGTGGATTTTGTATATGTACGTTCTGAGTTCAATCCGTTGGCGATTGCGATTGTGCCACCGACTGATGTGGTTATCATTGTGACTGTTGAGGTCGAGCTTGAATCTGAGAGCACAACTTTAACGCTTTGTACTCCTTATTCCACGATTGAGCCGTTGCGTGGGAAGTTGGCGACCGGCTTTCAGAGTACTCGTTTGGAAGTGGATTCTGGTTTGATACAGCGCATGGAGAAGAATATCAAGCATACCACCGCCAGTGCGAGTGTGCAGTTGGCGCAGGGCACAATTAAAGGCCGGGAGCTTCTGGATATCAAAGTTGGCGATGTTATTACCATGGAAACAAATCCTACTGATGAAGCCCTAGTAATGGTCGAAGGGGCACCTAAGTTTTATGGTTATGTCGGCAGTTATCGTGGGAATCGAGCGGTGCGTATCACTCGTCCGATCCCGAATCAAGACCTAGTTAACTATCGAAACAAGCAGGAGTTATTGAAAAATGGCGGCTAATGAAGAGGTGCAAAAAGGGTTAGAAGAGGTCGCAAATGCAGCTAGCAACGTCGGTGAAGCAGCGGTCAAGGCGGGTAGCGCAGGCGTGGGCGAGAAAAAATCTCAAACCCTCGACTTCCTTCTGGATGTAACTCTGCAGGTGACCGTTGAAGTCGGGCGAGCACGCATGACCATTCAGGATCTACTGCAGTTGGGGCAAGGTTCAGTGATGGAGCTTGAGAAGCTGGCAGGAGAGCCTTTGGATATATATGTAAACGGTAAGCCGGTAGCCCGAGGAGAGGCAGTAATTGTGAACGAGAAGTTTGGTGTGCGCCTAACGGATATTATCTCACCCGAAGATCGGGTTGAGGGATTGGGTTAATGGAGTGATTGTGGCTGTGAGAGGTGGGATGAAGTACTGGGCATTCAGTTTGTCATGTGCGGCGGCGCTAACGGTTTTCGTCCCTCCGGCTTACGCCGAGGACTCCTTTCTTTCGCCGCAGGCGCGGCAGATGGAAAAGTCGATAGTAAGGCTTAAACAAGGGCTAAAACCCGAGCAAGCTGGAAGTGAAACTATGGCGGTGGAGCAAAGCCGGGAAGATCCAAACTTGCCTGCGGCGGGGTTAACTCTCGTGAGAGGCTTAGGTCTTTGCGTAGGGCTCTTTTTGATAGGCGCAGCTTTAGTCAGGCGCGTGCGCGGTGGGGGAGGGGCATCGCGGAGCGAGCGTTTAAGGATTATAGAGCGAGCCCTCCTTGCGCCAAAGACTTGGTTGGTTCTTGCGGAAGTGGATGGCCGTCAGGTGCTTGCAGCGGTTAGTCCGGAAGGGGTGGTTTTTGCGCCGGAGCGCAGTCGGCCCGAGGGTGTTGAGCGACTCACGCGTCAGGTTAAGCTAAAGCACGATGAACCGCGGCAGTTTCGAACCGTTGCGTCAAAGGTACAAAATAAGCGGGTGTGTTCATGAAAGTTGGAATCAGGAGGTTTCCTCGTAGTGCGGCGTTGTGGCTAGCGCTACTGCCTTTGGCATTGTGGCTGGTGCCGAGTGTGGTCTTTGGCCAAGACGGTTCCTTTCCCGACCTTTCAATTTCAATCGGCGACAGCAAGCTCTCTTCAGACGGTAATATTTCGGCCGGAATAAAAATTGTGGCGCTGCTTTCGGCGCTGACTTTCGCGCCGGCCCTGGTTTTAACTACCACCTGCTTTACGCGTATCGCGGTGGTGTTGGGTATGACCCGCACCGCGCTTGGCACCCAATCTTTGCCGCCCAATATGGTCATAACAGGGCTGGCTCTTTTTATGACCTTTGCGATTATGGGCCCGGTTTATCAACAGATGTACGATGATGGTGTCAAGCCTTATCTTGACGGACAGATGGCTGGGGAGCAGGCGCTGGAAAAAACCTTTGCGCCGATGCGTACCTTTTTAGTGCATCATAGCCGGGAAAAAGATCTGGCGCTTTTTTTAGATATCACCCGGTCGGAGGTGCCTGAAGACTTGGACAAGGTGCCGTTTAAGGCTGCTGTTCCAGCTTTTGTGGTGAGCGAGTTAAATACAGCTTTTCAGATCGGTTTTTTGATAGCGTTACCCTTCTTGGTACTGGACATGGTGGTGTCTTCTGTTCTTACCTCAATGAGCATGATTACCTTGCCGCCAGTGGTAATTTCGCTTCCACTCAAGCTTATGCTGTTCGTAATTGTTGATGGTTGGCATTTAATTATCAGCTCGTTGGTGCAAACTTACAAAATAGGATAGCCATGAATTTGGATGATTATTTACGGTTGGGCCAGGTCGGCATTGAAACGGCGGTGTTGGTTTCGGCACCGGTGTTAATCTTAGGGTTAGTAGCGGGCCTGTCAGTCAGCATATTTCAAGCCGCCACTCAGATCAACGATTCTGCTCTGGCGTTTATCCCCAAAATATTGGCGGCGGTGATCGGGTTGTTATGCTTTGGTCATTTTATTATCAATCGACTCGCGGCTTTTACAGTTTGGACTTATACCCAGATTTCGAGCTTGCAGCCATAGCTTCGATCTAACCTCAAACGCTTATGGACCAGCTTCTAGCTCTACCCGTTAATCTCTTCAACAATCTTGATGTTGCCTGGAGCTTTTTTTTATTGCTCACTCGCTATGTAGCGCTGTTTTCGTTGATTCCGGGGCTTGGTGAAGGTCCACGCGGTCTTCTGGCCCGCATGCCGGCGGTCATGGTTTTAGCTGTAGTTTCGGTGTTGCAAGGACCGTATGCAGAGCCGCCGCATGATTGGGTTATGCTGCTTCAAGCTTTTGCATCTGAGATATGCTTGGGAGCTATGCTGGGGATGGTACCGACCATGATTATTGCGGGAGTTGACACGGCTGCGCAGCTATCGAGCACTACCATGGGGCTGGGTGCAGCGCAACTTATGGATCCGCGTCTAGGGGGGCAGTCCTCTGCATTAGGGCGCATCTGCGGCAGTTTAGTAATCTGCCTTTTTTTACTGTTGGGCGGACATCACGTTATTATATATGCAGCTGCAGGATTAGGCGGAGAGATTGTCCCGGGCACTTACTTAATCGGAGAGGGTTCTCTTAACCTTTTGATGGAGCGTAGTGCCAATATTTTCAAATCGGGGGTCATGCTTTCTGCGCCGGTAATTGTGGCGCTGCTGCTTACTCAGTTTCTAATGGGATTAATCTCTAAAGCAGTGCCGACTGTAAATATTTTTATTGTCAGCTTCCCCCTTACGATTGGAATTGGATTAATTCTTACGATATTAGCACTGCCGGAAATGATTCAGTACTCCCGCCGGGAAATGCTTACCTTGGAGACTCAAGTTTCGGTGGTGGTGCAGGATGCAGGGGTAGAGTGAAAACCCCTGTTGCGCCATGGTTTTGACGGTTGGCGTCAACCCAGCATGGCATTCAAGCTGATCATCGTCAGATCTGTTTAGTTAAAACAATAAGATACCTTAGCTTAGAGAATTATAAATCAGGCATGGCCCTTGCTTTTGATCCAGTCGGGGGGATTGTGAGCGGGTCCCGACGCAGCCCCGTCAGTTGCTAAGCGCTTAAAGATCATTATGACTGAGTACTCCACTCCTGAAGAACGGACTGAAGAGCCTACCGCGCGGCGAATGGAAGAGCTTCGTCGCGAGGGTAGTTTGCATATGTCCCAGGAGGTCGTGCTGACTATTTCTCTTATCAGCGGTTTTATTATTCTGCATTTCACTTCTGCATGGTTGATGGATGTTATGAAGGA
>JAAYZI010000193.1 GCA_012514925.1 Deltaproteobacteria bacterium
CCGTCTGTAGTACCACTTTTTTGCCGCGCCTCTTTAGCCAATACATCCTTGTCCTGGGACGTTCCGGTTGCGACCAATTAAAAGCATACGCCCAGAGACTGCTTGAAATGGGAAGTTCCCGTTGGTCGGTTTTTAGCATGTCAGACCTTACCAATCTGCTTTATAACAAGCCTGGATTTTTGGAGCGGCACGCGCACTGGCGCGACACCTCCCCAGAGGCGATCCAAGGTTTGGAAGACTTAGCGCGGGAACTGATTATTCGAGCGGCTAAACTCTGCGCTCTGCTGGCCTACGCCACGATTTGCAATCAGCTAAAGGAGCGAAGCAGCTTTACAGTGGCGCTGGACAGCAGTTTAGCCCGAGAAACTCCGCTTTTTATCAGTGTTTTACGGGACACATTGCTGGAGATTTCGCCTTATCGAAAAAGAGTGGAACTGCTGCTGGTTGAGCCGTTAGCGCTGCCCGGCGGCGAAATTACCGTTCCGATGCTGGGATCCGCCAACGCCATTGATACCCTCGCCAAATAAATCTCAGGTAGAGTTCACTAGAAATTCAAAGTCGTGTATCCTAGTATGAGGGCGCACGGCCCGTTACCAGCACATGTACACAGATTATGAAAACTCTCATGATTAGCCGAATACTAACTGCTCTTTTACTTTGTGTCGCGCTAATTCCAGTTGATATCGCAGCTGGGCAGGCTCTATCCCTACGCGGAAGCCCAGGTACCGATAAGCCCTACGGAAGATATGAGCCGACTACCCGTAAAAGATTGGCCCTATATGGCTCGCGCGGAGAGACTTTAAATTTTCTCTTAAAATTTCAAGCCCCCAGTTGTCGACGGATCAGATTTTCGCCTTTAACCAAGTCAAACGGCACAAAACTGCGCGCCAGGCCGGAACTTTTTCACCTAAGCACCATCCGAACCCACTCGCCCTCATACGATGGGGCTTTTGTAGGAGAAATTGTTGATCCCCTCATGCCTCTTCAGCGCCTCAGGCTCTGCCCAGGAACACAAGGTACCACTTGGTTCTTCGGCGAAATTTTCGTGCCCTACCACGCAGATCCTGGGCTGTACCGGGGGAGCCTCCGTATAGGAAAGCGAAGATCTCTGCCGATTAATCTAACAGTGTGGAAAATGAGCATGCCTAACCAGGCTACATTTCCAGCCTACTCCGAGTTTTCAAACTGGAAGATGTTGAAGGGCCATTTCGGGACGGTCGGTCGGCCTAAAATGGAGCTTTTTAAAAAGTATACTGATAGCATGCAGGCCCACCGCATCATTCCGATCAAAAATTATATCGATTACCCTCCCATTGTCGAACAAAGGGCCGGCCCCTTTCTGGATATTTACAATTACCCGTCTCCCGAAACTTCTTATTATTCAGTGGTGCTTGAGACACGACCGGCGTGGGCTTACTTCGATTTTCCCACGATCCCATACGCCAATGCATATAGTCCGATCTCTAAGCGCTATTTTAAGGCCGTACAAAACACTGCCACGGCTTTAAGCCACACCCAGAATGCAGTGATCTTTCTGTGGGATGAACCGAGACCCAACGATATTGCAAAACTTATAGAATACGCCTCGTACGTAAAATCAATCGCACCCTCTGTAAAACTCAGCGTGACAGTTCCCGGATTGCCGGAACTGGGAAAACACATTGATATTATCGTGCCCTCTTTGGAGTATTTTGGAAAATATCATGCTTCATTTGAAGATTACCGTAACCTGCAAAAGATGGGGCGAGAAGTCTGGGCTTATGTAGCCTGTGGCGGCCACGGATGTTCGGGAGGAAAGCCTGATGTGGGTTCTCCCGATTTTGTAATTGATCGCCCCGCCGCTTTCATTAAATCTTTGGGATGGATCGCCGCCAAGTACGATCTACGGGCATTCCTCTACTATGCCGTTAATTACGGATATGGATTCTATCCGGCGCGTGATCCTTGGAAAGACAGTTACAATTTCGGCGGCAACGGAGACGGAACACTCTTTTATCCGGGCAGAGGGGCGGAGCACGGATTAAAAGAGCATATGCCCATCACTTCAATTCGCTTGAAGCTTTGGCGCGAAACCTCATTTGATGCGGAATATTTAAATTGGGCAAAAAAACTTCCACAGCAACCAGCCTGGCTGAAAGCTGCGCTCAATAATTTGGTTAAAAGCCCACAGGATTGGCAGCGGAGCTACGCCCCCTACCGAAGAGTCCGCAAACGGTTAGGAGCATATCTGCACACTACGCCTGTAAAATAGATGGGTATTTTCAGCTCACACTTGCTGTTTCCCTGATATCTATCATGACATCTCTTCCTAATCCTGCTACAGTTCGTCCCTAAGAACTTACTAGGACAATCACAAATCATGTCTTCAGAAAAGAGGTTTCCAACCAAATGCGTAAGATGTAAGTTTCCGATCTCATCAAATATACGCTATTGCCCCGACTGCAATTGGGATCAACAGAAGACTTATCGCAAAAAACCTCGGCTGATATTTCAATCATTGATGACGCTTGGAGTAGGGGCATTCGCCTGTTTTGTGATATGGCAGACCTATCAAAGTTTCTTGCATAAAAAAGCAGAGACACCTCCTCCACCTGCACTGCATCATGACGACGATGCAAACGCTTTGCATGAAATTCCGTTAGCGGCGGTGTCAAGCGGAATGCGGGCGGCCAATACTCTTCTCGTTAAGCTACGAAAAGATCCAAAAGATACTAGGGCTCTAAACAAAGTGGCTAATTTATCGCTTAGGCACAAGTTGTTCGGCCGTGCTGCCGATTTCTACCGCCAATACCTAGCCTTAGAACCAGAAGATTGGAAAGCCCGTGTAAAATACGCAGCGGCCTTGGGCCTTGCCGGAAACAACGAAAAGGCAATCGCTGAATATCGGCGCATCATAGAGAAAAATCCAAATCAGCCAGAGCCACATGCCGATTTGGCGCGTTTATATGTAAAATTGAATCGGAAGCAAGACGCGCGCGCGGTCTTGGCAGCAGCTTTGACTACTATAAAGTCGGACGAGGCGAGAAAGGAACTGGAAAGTTTATCTATGTCACTAGAAACTATCTCCCCGCCCCCCACCGAAGGGAAAGGCTCTGATGCAACTGTCTCGCAAGCTCAAAAACCCGCCACAAACCTCTCAGATTTTGATAAAGTTGTTAATTTAGTGTGGACCAATGCCGCAATATGATCTAAGCTGACAAACGCCGGGGTGATACCAAGCTCTGGTACTTTAATGTTATATTTCAACGGGCTATCAGCTTCCCAGCTTGCTCCTGCGCAGGTCGACAATCTTTCTTTGCAAATTAACAATCTGGTCAAGTCAGAGGGGGTGAATAACTTAAATTCAGTTTTATTCCTGGATGGCCAGAGCAAATCCGAGCTCGCCCGCATCCAAATTGAAGGTAGATGACGGTTCGCGTGATTGAATTGTTTTTGCTATGATCACGTTTGGCATAGCTTACGTAGTTTTTTTACTGGACTGAATCCTTTTAAAGGGTTTTGTATCCGGTAGCCGCTTAAGCATGGAATTGATTCATGCAATTTTGTTTTCAACCTGGGCGGTGACGCGGAATTAATTTCACTTTCTCCGGAGAAAGTAATATTCATGTGAATGGTTACGAGAATTTTATTTATTTTTATTTATAAACTAGGGGTAACTTAGATGATGAAATGCAGCGCAGCTATTCCAGTGATGCTTCTTCTCTGTCTGACGGCCATAAAACCTGCTGATTGCCAACAAACAGAATCGTCACAGATCCGCCCGTCACAGGCCGGAGTGATAGAGCTGCAAGCACCGCCGAAAGAGGAGACCCCTCAAGAAAATCTTCTAGATTACTTTAACACCTTCGCCCAACAGTTAGACCGCCTAGCTGACGGCCAACTCTCAAATGTTCCTAAACTAGATGAGAACTCCGTGCTATACCTAAACGCCGTATACCTATTCTGTTCACTACGTAAAGGCGCATGCCCGTGGATCCTAGAAGCGCTGCTTGAAACAGATATCGTCAATTCACGCCTCAACAAATCTCCGGACTGCCCGCAAATGAGATCTTTTTGGAAGCTGTGGGGAAAAAACGACTTACAGCGCAGACACGATTACCAAATC
>JAAYZI010000194.1 GCA_012514925.1 Deltaproteobacteria bacterium
AAAAACGCTTTTTTTATGATACAATGCAGTCACGAGATTGCATAAATACTTTGGAAGTTGGATCGGGTAGGCGTTTGCGTGTTAGCTGCTATAAAAGCGCGACCCTTGTACGTCCTGCCTGAGAGTTAACTATAGGAAACACGAGGACTTAACAGTGGAGACAGCTTTCGAGGGTCCCCGCGCTGGTGGAGACGCTAGTGCGAAGGAGAACATTTTAAAACAACCAGAGACACGCGAAGTTTTGTCAGATGAGCTGTCCTACATTGCTCGCACTGTAGCGAAAGACTTCCGTGTAAGCGTGTACGTTGGAAAAGAGGACGAAATATCTGCCGCGAACAAGGAAGCTTGGAGCATCATCCTCAATCCCCTCGACATAAAGACTAAAGGACGTTTCATAGCAGGGCACGAAGGGGCTCACCTAAGCGACACTCCTTCGTTTGAGCAGCTTGGCCTTGACAAGGCTGCAGTGGATGAGCTGGCTAAGAAGCACGGATTTTTTGTGCTTAAAAATCTGATCGAAGATTTTGCGATTAATGATCGTATGGTCCGAGATTTTCCAAAATTAGTAGATGATGCACTTGCTGCTTATGAACGTCATGGGGGCAGAGATCTTGGTTACTCTTTCGTAGCTCACCCCGAGGTGTTGACGGCCATCAAAGTATTAGGTTTTATTCCGCGCTATGCTAGGGCCCTTGCCGCTCTGTTATCTGATTGGTCGGAGCTCCGTCACAAACTTGGATTTAATCGCACGGCTGAGGAGTATGCGAACGAGCCCTATGCCGGAATGAAGGTTAGCGATCCGGAGATTGCGAAATTTCTACGTATTGCCCTAGCGCCGACTAGGAAGGCCACTTCGATGATATACGCCGCCGAGGATGCTAATGATGGAGAGAAGATCTTGCTTGCTGGAAAAAAGCGTTACTTCTGGTGCAAGGAGGTGATCTATCCTGCTTTGGCAGAGCTGGTTGAGGAGGATCTTAAGCAGTACAGAGAGCAGGATCAGCAAGATTCAGGTTCAGAGTCAGGTAATAGCTCTCTTTCCGAAGAGGAGAAGAAGCGTGTAGCACGCGAGGCCCTCGGTAAATTTGATGATGTGCTGCGCGATCTGTTAAAAAGCTTGTGGGAGAAGGACGGTGACGCTCCTTCTACCGAAGAGGCCGTACGCAAAGAGGGTGACATTGAACGAGAGCGCGAAGCGAAGAGGGAGGAGGAGAAGGCTTTCCGGCGTAGTGGCAAGCGCCTGCGTGAAGAGGCTGTGCGGCAACTTACTCCCTACCAACAATTTTATCAGGAGGTGGCGGACAGAATTGATGAGGCTTACGGCCGACTTATAGATATATTCATGCCAAATAAGCATTTTAAATTGGAGCGGCATCAACGTACCGGACCGCTGATAGATATGCAAGAAGCAATACACTTTGAGGCCACCGGAGATGGCCTTGAGAGGCTTTTTATGCGGCGCATCAGGCCCAAGCGCCTAAATATTGATATTGCAGTTATTATTGATCGTTCCGGATCTATGAATGGGCACAAAATTAAGCATGCTGTAAAGGCGGCTATCTTTACTAAAGAGCTCTTTGAGAGGCTTGAAATAGGATGCGCATGCATCGCTTTTTCTGACTCTCCTGAGAAACTTGTAGATTTTGATGCAGGGATGCAGGAAGAGAGCGAGCAGCAGGCGCTTATGCAAGGATTAGATGCTAATGGTAATACTCACGATAATCAAGCGCTTCTTTATACTGAGAGTCAATTAATACAACGTTCATCCCGGAGTAAGGCGATAGTGATGATCTCAGATGCAGAAAGTTCCGAAGATAAGCAACTGCCCAAAACGGTGAAGCTTCTTGAGGAGCAGAGGATCCCTGTTCTGCACTTTGGAATCGGTCCTGGCACCGTTGACGTGCATGGCAACTATCAGCGCAGCTTCGGCGGACTCACGCTTTCAGGCTCAGACAACAAAAATTTCTTTGATGTTTTTTCGGCTCAGATGGAACGGCTTGCAGAAGAGCTTTTATAAATGGAGTAGAACATGAATGATACAACCACAAGTGAAGCTTACTTTTTAAAAATGCTTGAGAGCCCAGTCTCTAAAAAGCTCTCCCGCATTGCAATGCTTGCGCGGCCGAGGAGCAACAGATTTCTTTTGCAGGGGTTGCGTGCGCGTGTAACAACCTATGTGGTCTCAAGCCTTAAGGAACTTCGAGTTGCGCTTCGGCATTTGCATGAAGGCACGCTGCAGGCCTTAGATATTAGGGATCTGCAGCTTGAAGATACGCGCTTGTTAGCCACTTGCCTGAGCGAAGCCACAGCGCAGGATGCCATTATTTATATCATGACCCCGGAGCAGTTTTCGCTCTTTGGGGATGTCTCATTTGGTTTTGTATATCGATGAGTGGGGGGTAGTTGTAATGATAGAGCCTAAGCTTGAAAGTCAAAAACTTGTAGGCCTTCCCGAGGGCGAAAAATATGATGGGACGCTGACGCCTGGAGGTCGCTTACGAAATCTGGCTGAACGGTTGGAGAGTGTGCACAGTACCGATCTTGGCGTAGCCTACCGCACACTTCCAAATGGCAGGGCAGAGCTGGTTTTCAGTGACCTGGACGGGAAACAGGTGGTCGACATACCAACCCCCATCAGCAAGGAAGATTTTAATTCTATTACTAAAAAGATTATACCGCTTGAGGAAACAAAGTTTATACTTTTCGAGCTCGCTCGCGCCTACAAGCTGCGCATGCCGATTATGCTGGAAGGAGGAACGGCGATTGGCAAGACTTTCGTCGTAAATAAATTTGCGAATATGCTCTACGGGCCAAAAGCCGTTATTCCTGATTTTTATTGCAGTGGCCAAACAGACACCTCTGAACTGATGGGAAAGCCTGTCGCGGCCACCGCTAAGCCCGAGGAGCAGCAGCAACTAAGCGACTATCTCAAAACCGATGCTGGTGCGGCCTTGAAAGCCGAGCTTATCAAGGAAACAGGCGGAAATTATGAATATCGCGAACTGTTGGCCCGTGCCGCATTTGATCTCGGCCTGCCGATTGATAAGGCCAAATTCGAATTCCAGTTGGGCACCCTGCCAAAGGCCATGACAGCTCAGTTTAGGAAGGACGGTTCTATAATATATGCAAAAGATGGCCCGGGTGTAATGTTACACATTCAGGAGCTTAGCTTAGCGGAGCCATCGGTAGTCAACTGTCTGTTTAAGGTTCGTGGTGAGCGTGGACATCTGGCCAAATCCATCCAACTCTGGGAGCACGATGGTAGAACCATAGAAGCCGGTCCCGGGTTCTTTATGGTTTATTCGACCAACCCTCTCGGAAAGGGGTTTTTGGAGCGACACGAAATTGACAAAGCTCTCGCACGCTCATTTGTCTGGGTTAAGTTGCCAGAGAAACTATCCGAGAGGTCACTGCGTCAAGCTACTTCGAGTATTTTTTCATTTGATAAGATTTCACCTCAGTCAGGTACGATTATCGATCTTTCAAAGGAGGCAGAGCTTGGGGAAACTTTCGGGGAGGTAATGGCCAAATTTCACAAGATCTACCAGGAAATGACCGAACGCGGAGAATCTGGCCGTCGCCAAAAGATCCCTGCTACTATAGACAGCCTCTGGCGAGTTGCGAAGCTTGTGCAAACGGTGCAGATTCCAACATCTAACAACAAATCGATTGATATGGTGAGTACTCTGAGAGAGGCGGTTAAGGGCGTCTATACCAACAGCTTACAGGATGGGACGGAACTTGGCAGAGCGGAGCATCTAAATCAGGCTGACGTATTAAATCTCAGCCAAAGTATTCTTAATGCGTTTGAGCAGATACTTGCTAACGCCACAACGGACCTGGTTTCTTTCCGGGGTAAAAGTGTTACCCGCCAAGAAAAGATTGAGATATTGACCAAAGAGGCTTTTAGCGATGAGTCTCAGAATCAGCCCTACGCACAGGCGGAGGAGGAGGCGCAGGAAGAGGCGAAAAAATCCGCCGCCTATGCAGGGGTTCAAAGTAGCTTAATCGAACTTAAGAAAGAGCTTGGTGAAGCAGCTTTCTCTGATATCTTTAAATCTATGACTCATAATCTCCCTGAAGAAGAAAAAGAAGAGCTCCGAAAGGAGTTCGCAGAAGGTGATAACAAGGTCTAATAGGGCTATAGGGGTCATTTTTAGTAAAGGGTCGACAGTGTTTTGACAGGTCATTAATACTGTAAAGGGAAACTTAGTTGCAGCTTTCCACTCGTCGCACATAGGACGGAACGCCTGTGGGGGGTGTTATGAGTAAGCGGTATAGTTTGTCAGGTGGGCCGCGGCCCACTTCCACTACCTGGGTGGAAGCCAGTACAAAAGAGCATCAGTACATCAAAGAGTTTCAGAGGTATGACTTCAGGAGACTAGCGGGGGTCATATTGAAGAAAGAGTATAGGTGTGTTGAGGAGCTGGGGGGGAGCGCAGGGTTTTGATTTCTGGTCTCCAGGTATTTCCTGATGGCCGTATAGTCACGAGGGATTGACGACTCTACTCCTTGCACTTTGGATGTAAAATAGAAGGGAAAAACATTATGAGTAAGCAGCACCATCCACCGACCGGGGCGCAGCCTGTTCTTACTGCTTGGGGAAAAGCTACTGTAAAGGAGTTTTCAGAAATGATCGCCGCAGTTCCAAAGGAGCGTGCGGATATCATGTCTGTGAAAGCTGAGATGCTTCGCGAGTTATGCGAGAGGCTTCGTTATATTAAGGAGTTTGAGAGGTTTGATCCTAGGGAGTTAACAGACGTCGTACTAAAGAAGGAGTATAAGTGTGTTGAGGAGATAAGGGGGCGTGGTGGCGGTATCATGTGCCTTCAAGTGCTCCCCGACGAGCGCATCGTTTCAGCGGGTGATGATGGAACCATTCACATTTGGAGCCGTGGTGCGGATGGCGCCTGGCAAAGTGAGGTGCTGGGAAGGCGCTGGAGCAGTGACGCTTTCAGCTGCTTCCAAGTGCTTTACGATGGGCGCATAGTTTCAGGGGGTAAGGATGGAACCCTTCGCATTTGGAGCCGTGGCGTGGGTGGCAAGTGGCAAAGCGAGGTTCTGGAAGGGCACAACGACACTGTCAGGTGTCTTCAAGTGTTTCCCGATGGGCGCATAGTTTCGGGGGGTCATGATGGAACTCTTCGCGTTTGGAGTCGTGGAGTGGATGGCGCCTGGCAGAGTGAGGTGCTGCGAGGGCACCACGGCATTGTCTGGTGCCTCCAAGTGCTCCCCGATGGCCGCATAGTTTCGGGGGGTGATGATGGAACCATTCGTATTTGGAGCCGTGACGTGGATGGCGGCTTGCAGAGCGAGGTGCTGGAAGGGGACACAGGCTGGGTCAGCTGCCTCCAAGTGCTCCCCGATGGGCGTATAGTTTCGGGGAGTTATGATGGAACTCTTCGCGTTTGGAGCCGTGGTGCGGATGGCGGCTGGAAGAGTGAGGTGCTGCGAGGGCACAGCGGCATTGTCTGGTGCCTCCAAGTGCTTCCCGATGAGCGCATAGTTTCTGGGGGTTTGGATGATACACTTCGCGTTTGGAGGCGTGGTGCGAAAGGTAGATGGAAGAGCGAGGTGCTGGGAGAGCACCGCAGCGCTGTCTGGCGTTTCCAAGTGCATCCCGATGGGCGCATATTTTCAGGAGATGGGGGAGGTGTCCTTCGCATCTGGGATGGAATACCGGTGGAGGGAATGACATGAGCAAGCAGTACCATCCACCGACCGGGGCGCAGCCTGTTCTCTCTGCTTGGGCAAAAGCTACTGTAGGGGAGTTTTCAGAAATGATCGCTGCGGTTCCAAAGGAGTGTGCGAATATCATGTCTGTAAAGGCTGAGATGCTTCGCGAGTTAAGCGAGAGGCTTCGTTATATTAAGGAGCTTGAGAAGTTTGATCCTAGGGAGTTAACGGAGGTCGTATTAAAGAAGGATTATAAGTGTGTTGAGGAGATAAGGGGACATAACGATGATGTTTGGGGCCTCCAAATGCTTTCCGATGGCCGCATGGTTTCAGGAGATTTTGACGGTACCATTCACATTTGGAGTCATGATGCGGATAGTAGGTGGCAGAGCGAAGAGTTGAAGGGGCACAGCAATCTTATCAACTGCCTCCAAGTTCTCCCTGATAAGCGCATCGTTTCAGGAGGTGCGGATGGCTTCCTTCGAATTTTAAGCCGTGGTGCGGATGGTGCTTGGCAGAGTGAGGTGCTGCAAGGGCATGGAGGTAAGATCAACTGCTTTCAAGTGCTTCCCGATAGGCGCATAGTTTCAGGGAGTGAGGATGGCATCCTTCGCATTTTGAGCTGTAATGCAGATGGCAGGTGGCGTAGTGAGGCGTTGAAAGGGCACATAGGCGATGTAAAGTGCCTCCAAGTGCTTCCCGATGAGCGCATAGTTTCAGGGGGTGAGGATGGAACCATTCGCATTTGGAGCCGTGATGCGTATAGCAAGTGGCAGAGTGAGGTGCTGGAAGGATACAGCGGCGCTGTCTGGTGTCTTCAAGCGCTTCCCGATGGGCGCATAGTTTCAGGGAGTTTGGATGGCCTTTGCATTAGGAGCCGTGATGTGGACGGTAAGTGGCCGAGCGAGGTGCTGAGAGGGCACGGTGGCATTGTCATGTGCCTCCAAGTGCTCCCCGATGAGCGCATAGTTTCGGGGGGTGATGATAAGACCCTTCGCATTTGGAGCCGTGATGAGGATGGCAAGTGGCAAAGTGAGGTGCATAGGCATAGAAGCGTTGTTCGGTGTCTCCAAGTACTCTCCGATGGCCGCATATTTTCAGGAGATAGGGCTGGGGTCCTTCGCATCTGGGATGGAATACCGGTGGAGGATATGCTTTAGTGTTTGTGGATTTTGTGCAATCAATTCCGTACGTGAACGGTTACCTGGCAAATAATTCCAGCTGTGGCTGACCACAAAAACAAGACGCTATAGAAGTGATAACGGATCGGGGTATTCGACCTGCAGCCGTTCGATATCAGTAGGGTGACCGTATCCGTCAAGTTTGTCCAAACCAGTTTTAACAAAAACATCGAAGACGTTTTTGAGCACCAACTGTACATGCAGATGAGGCCACCAATTGCCATTAAAAGGCGGAGAACCTACCTGTGCCAGAACTGTCCCAGAGCGATAGTGCCTCCCCGGAGCGACTTGCACTTCTGCTAAATGGGCAAATATCACCACAAGATCTCGCTCAGATGTATCTGGCCGGGCAATAACTCTAGGGCCCCAGCCGCCGTTTTGATCTTCGTCATCATCCACAACGAGGATTTCAGCGTGCCACGGCAAGACAACCGGAGTCTCCGCCGGAACATTGAAATCTGTTCCCAGGTGTAGATATGTACCCGTATGATCGAGATAGCTCCCCCGGAACATAAAGGCGCGATTCTCAAGATAGCCTCCATACGACCAGGCACAGCCACGTGATTGCTGGAGCCCTGTGATAAACGCCTCTGCTTGGACGGCATCCAGCATAGGACCCGACTTGCCTAGGTTGCCGGTGAAATGTTTTTGGGCTTCCTGGTCGAGATTGACTCGGCATGCAGCCTTCCCGGTTAATGACGGGAATAGCCTAATGTCCATCGGCAAATTATTCATAAAAGGTAACCGTTCACGTATGGAATTGATTGCACAAAATCAGCCGTCCCCGATCAGGGGGTGACCACTTTTTTCTTAATATAACAGATTGCAACTGTCGCTACAGCAGGAATACTGCGCTATAGAATTTTCTCGTAAACTCGCATAGGGTCATCAAGCATGGTCAGGTGATCTACAACTTGGTATCCTAGACACTCATAGAATTTGTGGCAGCGGTAATTTTCCGGACAATCTTCAGTATAGGCTGCCATTTTTGAAGAGCCAAGCAGTGTTGCCATTCCTTCTATATGGCCGAGAATTTGAGCTCCTATTCCATTTCTACGGTGGTCAGGATGGACTCCAAACCAACTAAGCCACACCCGGTCTTGTTCCTCTGGATGTTGGTAGCAGCCGGCCGTTGCGACAAGTCCGCCGTTTAAATAATACAAATAGTCGGCGTGTATCAACATTTCGCGGCCCAGCGCTGGTTCATGAAACAGCCGTTTATCTGCTACAAAGTGCCGGTAGTTTCGTTCAATTTGTTCATGATCTTCGGGAGCGGTAAAACACTGAAAGGTCAAGTTCAGCGCCTCTTTGAAAGTTTGCTCTGATAATACCTGAGGGGTGAGGTGATACAGCACTTCTGGAAATATGTGTGGGCCTGCGGCTTCAGTTACCACCTGCAGGTAGAGCGGTGGCCTAGCGGGCATGTGCAATTGATCCGCCGAGATAGTTTGATTTAGGTCAGATTGCTTCAAGTCAGAAGGTGAAGTTACATCTTCCTGGGGGAAAAACTGACTTTCCGCAAGGTTCGGCTCAAAAAGGGGGCCGTTCTTAGGCCCTAACAGGTTAGGATTCCTCATCTTTTTGTCTCCGCGTTATTTTCCGGTGAGGCGAAAAACGCAGATGCTCCTAGAAGCATTTGCGCTGCCACGGCTGACCTCAACGGAATCGACGCAAACTACAGACTATTTGTTAAACGTCAGCAAACAGCGAAACCAAGCCGACGCCCTGCGCCCGCTTTCGGGTATACAGAGTTCTGGAGACAAAAAGCCGATCTATGAGCGACAGCAGCAACCGTTTGCTCAGAGACCTGCGAAAAACACAGCTCCTGACCTCAGAAGCAAGGTAACATGGGTGCTCTTGGTATGCAATCGCAAGTAACTTAATATTTAATATTCATGTGAACGGATACGGGAGGTGTTTAAACTTCGAGAGATCGGCAATGCTCTCTACGATTTGTAGTCGCTAGACAGCTCCATAGTTCCAAGAAGGCTTATAGAGGTTCTTCCTTTTTTTCTCCATGATAATAGCACCAGCATCACATCGAGTCCCTAGATCTTGATTTCTATTAATTCTGGTGTTGTTCCATCTGCGAAGGGTCTGTTATATACCCGTTTACACTGCAGCGAAGGCTTTGGCAGGTCGCGCTGTGCTCGTTGAGGTTTTTAC
>JAAYZI010000195.1 GCA_012514925.1 Deltaproteobacteria bacterium
GAAGAACCTCATCCCAGCTCGAACTGCCCACAGAGCCGCGCGTACTCCTCAATCGACAGTGTCTCCGCGCGCCGCCCAGGGTCGATACCGGCGCGCTCCAGCAGCTCTTCAATCGGTAAACCCCTAAACGCTTGGGAAGCTCGTATACTGTTTCCTATCTTTCTTCGGCGTTTAAAAAACGCTGCCGCTACGACACGTTTAAACAAGAATAAATCCGGAATCGGACAGCGCGGCTCTTTTGAAAAAATCAGCTCCACTAACTGCGAATCGACCTTGGCGGCCGGATGAAAACATTCCCCGCTGATGACCGGTCCGGTTCTGACCTGTGCCCAAAGCTGACATGAGATCGAAAGCACGCCATAATCGCGCCCGCCAGGTTTGGCAGCCAACCTCTCAACAAACTCTTTTTGCAACATCAACACCGCGCGCTTAATCGCTACGGCCGAATCCACCAGCAAGAACACGATCTCACTGGAGAAGGCATAGGGCAGATTCCCGAACACAACTAAGTCGGAACCAAGCTCCGACAAATCAACCAAACGCACGTCTGCATTAATGACATTGGCGCGCGGATAGCGCTTTTGCAACTCAAGGCAGAAGTTCTCTTCAATCTCAATCAAGGTTAAGCGCGGAAAACGATAAAGCTCTTTGGTAAGCGCTCCTAGCCCGGGACCAATTTCGAGCAGATTATCCTCCGACAAAGGAGCGCCAAAGCGTACAATCTCATCAACCGCGCTGGCATCTATTAAAAAATTCTGTCCAAGCTTTTTGGTGGGGTGCACCCGCAGAGCGCCCAGACGATCCCTGGCTCGGTCTTTTTCCATACTTAACGAATCTCCTCCACCGGCCAACGGCTTAACACATCCGCATCCAGCGGCAAGCGATCTCCCCGCGCATAACGCAAAGCTCCGACGTGGCCAATCATGGCGGCATTGTCCATGCAATGCCCAAAGCTTGGAAGATAAAGTGAAACTCCCTTCATCTCTCGGATGCGGGCACGCAGGCATTGATTAGCCGAAACGCCTCCGCTTACAGCCACACGCCGAATGCCGCTGGCTTTTACGGCTTTCTTCAACTTAAAACAGAGCGCATCTACAATAGCATCCTGGATGGCGTAGGCCAGCTCTCCTTTAATGCTTGGATCGTCCAGATGCGCTTGATGCTGCTTAACAAGAACCGAAACGGCTGTTTTTAATCCTGAAAAACTAAACCCTTTGGCGGCGCGCATCACCCGCGGCAGCTTAAAACGCGAGCTTTGCTGCGCATCGGCCAAAGCCGCCAGCCCCGCCCCGCCTGGATAAGGGAAGCCAAGCAGGTTGGCGGATTTGTCAAACGCCTCCCCGGCGGCGTCGTCAATCGTGCGCGCCAAAATTACATAGTCTCCAAGCCCTCGCACTTCTACGATCTCGGTATGCCCACCCGAAACGACTAAGGCTAAAAAAGGAAATTCCAAGTCGGGGTTATCCATTAGCGGCGCCAGAAGATGACCTTCGATATGATTGACGCCGACCAAGGCGGCGTCAGTTGCTACAGACACCCCCTTAGCGAAACATACTCCCATTAACAAACAGCCCTTAAGCCCGGGGCCACGCGTCACCGCAATCGCACCGCAATCTTTAAGACTGAGGCCCCGATCACCAAGAAGCTTGTCAACCAAAAGTGGCAAGTTGCGCATATGCTCGCGCGCCGCCAGCTCCGGCACTACCCCACCGTAGTCTTGATGCAACTCCACCTGAGAGGAGATCTCCTCAGCCAAAAGTTTAGGTTCTCGTCTGGATCCCTGCCGACCTTCTAGCTCTAATAGCGCCACGGCCGTTTCATCGCAGCTCGTTTCAATCGCCAAAAAATGCATGCGGCCCTATTGCGGCAGGGATTTTAAGTAAACTGCAATGGCCTTTAGGTCGCGCTCGTCCGCGTTCCTATAGAAATTCCAGGGACAAAATTTGGGATCAGTGACACGTCCATCTGGAGTCTCACCGGTTTTGAGGTAACGCACGATATCGTTCTGACTCCAATCCCCAAGTCCATCCGCAGCAGATGCGTTAATGGCAGGAGCCTCCTGATCCCGGGTCTGCTCCCCTTCTCTGATCTTGATTGTCTCTCCACCTCCCAAATATTCTTCACTGCTTAGCATGCCGCCACGCTGATTGTGGCACCTTCCGCAACGCGCCACATGCTCTACCAGATACTGCCCATGCTCAACCTCAAAGCTTGGATCAATCGTCGGTACAAATCCTCTGATCTCATCATGAGACTCCGAAAATCCGGTGGTATTACGCGCCCAAAACGAAACACTACGACGCGGGACTTTATTTTTATGCGGCGGCAGCGCCTTTAAGTAAGCCACAATCGAGAGCAAGTCCTCGTCTGAGATCCACTCGAAACCGGCGTGCGCTTCCTTGGAGAGCCGCTCCCCCTCCCGCCCCAGAGAAGATCTTACCGCCGTCATAATGTCGCTTGAATCCCAGGCGCTAAGACCAGATGAATCCGGCGTCAAGTTGGGAGCCAGGACTTCTCCGTACCGATCATAACTGGAGCGCCCCCCCTCCAAAACGGAGGTAGGTTCGGGGCGTCGGCCGTGGCAGTGCCCACACGCCGCAAGCCCGTTTGCCAAAGCACGTCCACGCGCCACATACTGCTCGCCCTTAGGATCCCCAAAACGCTCACGCGGCTCAGAGGAACAGGAGACAAGCAGTAACGCCAGAAATAAATGGTAAATTTTCCACATGGTAGTGGCAACTTATAGTACGATTAGACAGCCCGACACAAGCCTAAGCGCCTCCTACGCTTTCTTGCAGCATCTTCAACCTCGTATCTGTTACCAGTGCAATTATCGTAGAGATAAATAGTGGTACATTTTCACGTTGTTTACAGGAGTACTGAAGGTCGTAACCGTTCGAGTGTAGTGGAGTATCCATTCACATGAATATTAAGTTTAAAGATTACAGTCTGTTATCAGTGTGGTTATCATAAATATTACTTTCTCTGGAGAAAGTGAATTTAATTCCGCGTTACCGCCTAGAGGCTTAAAACAAAATTGCGTGATTAATTACATGATCAATTCCACGCGTAAGCAGTTACTAAAGGTCAAAACCTCGGCGCAAGCCAAGGTTTAATAAAAAGAACATAGAATTAAGCCTAGGAGCCTGTGACCCAGACTCCTAGGCAGAGTGCCGGGCTAGTGGCGACGTTTTTTGAGTCTAAGGTTGGCGCATGACCGATCCGCGTTACCGGATGGATCGATTGCCTCGACGCAGTAGGTCATACGGCCTTTTTTCATGCCGCGCGCGCTGTACCTTACCCGCCGCACGCCAGTTCTAGGAAGCGCTGAGAATCCTTGTGATATGCGCGCAATTTCCCTCGCTTTGCGGTAAACAACGATCTCTTCTCTTGTCACGCCGCTATTGTCATAGACACTATAAACGAACCTCATCACTGCACCGGCCCGCCCCTTTGCCTGGTAAGCGGTAACCTGTGGGCGAGTGGTGTCCCGACTGCTAGGCGGCTGTGGAGCAGGGGGGCGGAATGTTGGTGTTGGCGTTGGCTTAGCGGCCGCGGGATAAACAGCATTCCACCTGCGGGTACTGCTGCTGTAGTAGGCAATATAGTCTGCGTTGGGATTGCCACCGGCATCCGAGAACTTTCCGGCGATAAAGATGTTGCCTCCGGAAATCAGAATGGCATTTACCGTTTCATCACCCCCTAGCTTCACACCCAGGGTGCTCCAAGTTTGGCCATTCCACATCGCAAATTTATTTAGGTAGTTGTTTTTCTGATCAAGGAAGCTGCCTCCCACAAACAAGTTACCACCGGCTCGGACCAACGCTTTGACACCAAGGCTCAAGCCCTCTCCGTAACAATCTTCCCTGTAAGTACCGCCGTGATTGTTTGTAAAGAAGTCTCCTCCGACCGAGTTCCAATTTGTGCCATCATGCCTAACCAATCCGCATGCATATACCGGCCGATCCAACCCGTCCTTGCCGACATTAATACGAAAAACTCCTCCCACGTACAGACCCTCGGTGGCGGGAGCCAAGGCATTTACCTCATAAGAGTGGTCTTGATTTCCCCACGGACGAAACTTTTCCCAAGCTTCGCCGTTAAACTGCTGCAAAGGCATAGTAAACTGATCACCACAGCCAGCAATCAAGTTATTCTCCCACAAATTAACTACATTGGCCCGCGATTCAAAAGAGGTACGAGAGTCGTGGCCCAGCTTTCTCCACTCCGAACCACTCCAATAGGCAGCGCCAGCATAATAATTTTGATCCGGCCACTGCTGCTTCTTTCCGCCAACATAAATATTGCTGTTTGCCGGATCTATTTTTAAAGCATAGACCGCCTCTCGAGTGCCCGGCCCATTTCCAATCGTATTCCATCTTACGCCATCCCAACGCGCAAAGTTATTCACCTGAAGTTTACTTCCGGTATATTTGAATTCACCTCCCACGTATAAATCGTTGCCTCTAGCCGCAAGCGCATAAACCGGTCCATCCAAACCTCCTCCTACCGGACTCCAGGCTTTTCCATCCCAGCGCGCGATATAATCTATCTGCGGGTGGCCAAAACCGTTAGTGAAGTTCCCCCCGACGTACAGATGGCCCGATGCAGTCATGGCCATTGCATGCACTTCCCCCCCAATAGACGTAATCGTAATCTGTGCCTGCGCCGCACTCGTCACGAAGGTTAAAATACCGAGTATGAATGCAACCCTCCTAAACCGTTTCATAACGCTCGTCTCCCTTAAAAAAACACTCCATCCAGGCAGCACACCCGCCACTAGATGCTTTTCTCTTTTCCGCAAGCCTATCCACACAACTGCCAGCCTTGATCCAGAAGGGCGGCTGCTTTTCTCGTAGATACTAGATTTTCCTAGTCTAATTAGCATTGAAGCGGGAGATGTATCCGGTGACCGTTTGCATGAATATTACTTTCTCTGGAGAAAGTGAATTTAACTCCGCGCCACTGCCAGTCACCGTCAACCATCACCAGAAAGGTTTTGCTAACCTGGGCTCTTATTAAACCTTGTCACATATACATATCTCGCACGTAGCACACTAGTTTAATTTGCCAACCCTTTGCGCGAGATATGCATATGCGACAAGGCCAATATTAGGTCATACCAGATTGGATGACCTTACGTTTTATATGAAGAAGTCTAACGCTGTCTGTGTGATGGTATCCGTTTGCATAAATATTAAATTTAGGGGTTACAATCTGTTATTAGTGCAATTATCAAAAGGGAAATGCGGTCGTAGCTAAGCGCAATGCTTTTATATCAACGGATTTTTGACTTTTATCCCGGAGAATCGGGTGAAGTCTCGGTCTGCACTGAAAATAAGACTGGCCTTGTGTTCGATACAGATAGCCGCAATGCGGGCGTCGTGCACCATCGCACCAGCAACTTTTGCGGACTGCAGTTGCTGCCGCAGTGTTCGCCAGTACAGGGAACTCTCACAACCAAGCAGTAGTGATGGCGATTCTAGCCAAAGATCCACTTGAGTGAGTGCAACGTCGATTGGAGTGGGAGGGGTGTAAATACGAGGATGAGTGACAACCGCCAAAAACTCGTGCAGGCACGGCCATGGGATTAACCACAAGGCCGGACTTTCAGCCAGGGACTTAACTGTTTCCGCTGCGCGTACATGCCAGGATGAATCCACTCGGTGCGCGTACACTAAAATGTTTGTGTCTACCGCTATCATCCACCCTGCTTCTCATAAATCAGAGATCTGATCTGATTCCAATTCCCCTCCGCTACTCCCTCCTGTAAGCCAGAACCTTCAAAACTTCCATCCTTAAGCACAAAACCTACGTTTACCTCCTGCTCCCGGGCGAGGAAGTGACGTATGGCGGCTTCAATCACCTCTTTCATGCTCATGTTTAGCGACAGTGCCACCCTCTTTAACTCGCGATAAACGCTTTCAGACATATCTATTGTTGTCCTCATACATAAATATGTATCATAATTGAAGCGGGTTTGGCAAGAATAATGCTGTTTTAATCACAGCCCGTTGCCAGCACGACTAAGCTATTAACTAGTAAACTAAATAAGTTGCCCCGTATAACAACGTCGTAACCATTCACGTACGGAATTGATTTCACTTTCTCCAGAGAAAGTAAATATAGCAGCCGCA
>JAAYZI010000196.1 GCA_012514925.1 Deltaproteobacteria bacterium
CCTAATTTAATATTCATGTGAACGGACACCCTTAGCCCCTAGATTATAGGAAAAAACTTAAGGATTTGGGAGCATGGATTAATCCGCTGTATTATCACATCTTCCGTGCTTGCCAGCTTACTATATCGGCCATTTCCCGCCAAAGTTTCGTAAGCACCGTGTTTTTTTGGCAACTATATGTAAACCGTAACCGTCCACGCGGGGAATTGATTATGCAATTTTCGTTTTCAGCCTAGGCGGTGACGCGGAGTTTTGGGCGGTAAAATTTTACTTTCTCCAGAGAAAGTGAATTTCACTCCGCGCCGAAGTGAAAATTTACCGCCCAGGCTGAAAACAAAAATTGCATGATTAATTACATGATCAATTCCCCGCGTAAGCGGTTACCGGACACCTCGCCTTGATTAGTCAGGACAGGCATTAAATACTGGCCGGCGCAATTTAAGGCATTGATAATACAGGTCTTTTATACGTATCGTTTCGAGTTGGACTATCCATAACACTTAGAAGAGGTTGGTTCTTCTTAAAGGACTTGATCTACAAAGTCTATCCAAGGTTGGAGGTTTTATGGGTTTGATCGGTTGGCGGTTTTTTGAAGATGATTATTCCCCTGATGCCATTGAGGCTCGCAGGGATCTCGAAGAGTCTAGGCGCTCATCTGAACACAGGCGCGAAAAAAAGCGCCGTCGTCGACAGGAAGCTCTCCGCAAAGCAAAACAGGCGATGCGGGATGAACAGTACCAACAGTCTCAGGAATTTCAGGAGCAGTTCAATAAGCAATTTGGCGCCTCTCACGACCCCTCATATGGACAAAATCCAAACGACCCCTCCAATCTCTATCATAAGTTTGACGGTGACAATAAAAATTCCTACCGTGAAGAAGTCGCCAGACGCTATGGCTATATGTACAACTCTTACACTGATGGGGACGCTCCAAAATTGAGCCGTGGGATGGGACCAGCTCATCATCAGGGAGTTAAGCGGCCTCAAGATGTTAAGCACCACGCTCCGCTTGGGCCTATGGCGAAACGTATTAGAATTTCGATTGGTTGGCAGCCAAACAGCAATGGGCAGGATAGCCAAACCACGACATCAGCCAAACCAGATACGAGTAGCAATTCCTTCTCGTGTGACGGGAGGCTTAGCGGCAAGCTTAGCAGGCCGTTTTGAGCACCACCTTTTCTGATTGACACACCTTAAGGCTAGATCTGCCGCAAGATAATTAGCGGCGTTCTTTTACGCACAACCTTATCACAAAGCGCGCGAATATAAGGCTGTCAGTCTCCTCCTGCTTTCAGGAAAATTGTCGCGCTGAGGGGCGGTCTTTCCAGGGATCGGGGATATGTAAGTCAGCGTGGGGAGGATGTAGCCACAGAAGGCGTGACGCCTGACAAGTGGTTTTATACTTTGTCGAAAAGATGGGCAGCTGCATAGGCACTTGCGGATGCCGCTCATAATTTCAATCGCTAATGGAAACAGATTTTTTTAAACCGAAGAAGCCCGGAAATACCGCTGTTGCACTTTCTCACGGAGTGCCTTCTCAAGGTACGTTCAAATCTGCCAAAGCGGAAACCTACAGTGCTAAATCGCTTAGCGCTTGCTCAACGCCGGAGGCTCGCAAATTTTTGGATTTTGAGCCAGCCTTGCGTCTGGGGGCCTTGCCGCTTGGAGTCATCAAGCTTATTGACCAAACTCTGCTCACAATTGCTGTAGCCGAAGACTACCGACCCGATAGCTTTGCGGCCCTTAAATTCGCTGTGGGCTGTAAGCTGAAACTACTCCCAGTTAGCAAAGAGATTTTGGATGATGCCATATTTAGAGCGTATCATGGTGACGAGGGAGCGCTTGGGCATAATTTGCAGAAGTTCCAGGAGATGGAGACGTGTGGCTCTAAATCTGAGAACCTAAGTCTTCCTTTTAGACCAGAGCAGGGCGAGACTTCCAAGTTTTTAGCGGCATTAATTGATTATGGCATCTCCCACGGTGCATCTGATATTCATATTGTGCCCACTTCACGAGGCTCGCGCGTGAAGTTAAGGATCGCCGGAGATTTGCTCTCCCATCAGGGTGAGATTTGTTCATTGCAACTTCACCAATATCTAATTGCGCGTATCAAGATCTTGGCCGCCTTAGATACCACTCAACGGCAACTGCCTCAGGACGGCAGCTTTCAGGTGCCGCTGAGCAAACGACAAGTGAGCGTAAGAGTCAGCATTCTGCCCACGGTCCATGGAGAAAAAGCGGTGCTGCGACTGCTTGGCTGCGAGGGGTTAATTGAATTGCCAGCCCTAGGCTTTGACCCCAAAACTCTTGGGTTCATAAACGCCTTTCTGAATCGCAGCGAGGGCTCCACCCTGCTGGCCGGGCCCACTGGAAGCGGAAAGACCACCAGCATGTATGCATTACTCCAGGTTCTAAAGGAAAGGAGCATGAGCTTAGTTTCGATTGAAGATCCGGTTGAGATTCAGCTTGATGGCGTAGCGCAAACCAGTCTTTGCGAAAAAAACGGCCTGACCTATGCTGCGTGTTTGCGCGCCGTGCTACGCCAAGATCCGGACGCAATTTTGGTAGGTGAAATTCGGGATGAGGAGAGCGCTAAGGTCGCGATGCAGGCTGCTTTGACTGGGCACCTGCTTTTGTCTACGGTGCATGCTCGCAGTGTTCTGGAGATATTTTTACGGTTGCGAAGCCTCGGCATAGACGCCCTCTCGGTTGCCCAAGCCGTAAACCTTTTAATTTGTCAGAGACTCCTGCCGCGTTTGTGTTCGAATTGCAAAGTAATAGACCTGGCCAACACGAATCGTCTCGGCTTTGATGTCTTTCGAGGAGTAGGGTGTTTCCGTTGTGACTACTCGGGTTTTGACTCGCGCGCTTTGGCGGCTGAGGCGTTGTGGATGGATGCCGGGCTCTCCGCCGCGCTTAGTAGCGGCGAGTTGGAATATCATAAGATTAAAGAGAACCTTCGTCCGGAATACTATACTTCCTTGCGAAGCTCACTTGAGGGTCTGCTGAGAAGGGGAGATATTTCCTTTGATCAGATGCTTTCAATTTGTGCTGTGGGGGTATAAATCAAGGATTTTTGCGCGATTCGTATCTGGTAATCGTTCACGCATGGAATTGATCATACAATTTCGTTTTCAGCCTGGGCGGTAAAATTTCACTTTCTCTGGAGAAAGTAATATTCATGTGAACGGATATCGAGTAAGCTCGTGATGGAACCTGGTCATGTGTGAACGGTTATTGCGATTCTATGAGTTGGCTTAAAGTTTATTAGATATGAAAGTATTGCCGCTTCGTCCCAACGTATGTTTGTTGATTTGCAATGCGGTTGGGCAGCTTTTTCTGGGAGAGAGGGCTGGTTGTCCCGGGGTATGGCAGTTTCCTCAGGGTGGGGTAGAGTCGCACTTATCGCTTGAAGAAAATGCGCTGAAAGAGGCGCACGAGGAGATGGGGGTTCCTCTTGTACATTTGCGGATCATTAAGAAGCTTAACGCTACGCACGCTTATGAGTTTGACGTGGTGCCGGAATATGCTATTGGCAAATGGCGTGGGCAGGCCCAGAGTTTTTGGCTCTTGGCTTATAGTGGCAGTGATTCCGAAATAGATCTAAGCCAGTATGACGCGGAGTTTATGAATTGGAAGTGGTGTTCTGTCTCAGAGGTAAAGCAGCTGGCAGAGCCCAAGAGGTTGCCGGGTTATCTGGCAGCGCTCAGTGAATATGAGGAGTGGGCTCGTGAAGCGTAGTCATTCATATTCGCACTGGTAATGCATTGTAATTACCTAATTTAACATTCATGTGAACGGATATCGTAAGCGTTCAGGTGTAGTGAAGTAACCGCTTACGTGAATATTACTTTCTCTGGAGAAAGTGAAGTTTTATCGCCCACGACTCCGCGTTACCGTCAGCCATCACCAGAAAGGCTTTGCTAACCTGGGCTTTTATTAAACCTTGTCACATATACATATCTCGCACGTAGCACACTAGTTTAATTTGCCAATCCTTTGCGCGAGATATGCATATGCGACAAGGCCAATATTGGGTCGTACCAGATTGGATGACCTTACGTTTTA